>NZ_JBFUHV010000134.1:0-25054 GCF_056402215.1 Rhodococcus sp. P4_B6
GGCCAGGACCGCCCCGAGCCCGAGGCGGCTCATGAACACCAGCCAGTCGAGCCCCCGCTTCTGGTACGGCCGCAGCGTGGCGTCCAACCCGTCCGGGGTCGGCACGTCCTGCGGCTTGATGTCGCCGTCGAGCAGCGCGGCCGCCCAGCCGGTGGCGGTGACCTCCTCGACGGGGAGATCGGACAGATCGTCCGCGATCAAATCTTTCAGCAGGTCCACGATGGCGCGGTCGCCGCTGCCGTGCCGCTCCGCGACGTACCGCGCGGCGCGGGAGAGCACGTCCTGATCGGCCCGGACCCACTCACCGCGCAGCCGCACGAGATCGCTCTTCGCATTGACCAGCCGGTTCATCTCCGCGGCGGTGAGCACCGTGTCGCCGAGTGCCAGTTCCCAGTTGTACTGCACCAACTGGTCTTTGCCGACGGACCGGTTCTCCGCGCTCGCCGGGGTGCTGGGCGAGCTCACCCGCAGTCGCATCGACGGCGACGCCACACTCCAGGCCCGCGGCAGCAGCAGGCTGATGCCCTTCTCCTTCAACGCCACCGCACCGTGCCCGACGAGGTCGATGACCACCGCGGTGGGCAGCATCAGGTCGAGACTGTCGGGGTCGCTCGGGACGTCCTGCAGCCGCGGGTAGGCGGCGACGGCCTCGGTCAGTTTGCGAACACCGGTCTGCAGGCGGCTCGCCTCCGTCCGGTGCAGCGGAATCGGCACCGGCGCTTCACCTTCCGGGCGCAGGCACACCTGTAGCCGCCACAACACCGTGTCCGGGTCCCAATCGCCCTCCACGTCCACGTCTTCCGGCTCGAGCAGTCGCAGCACCAGTTCGGGTTCGTCCACCTTCAGGCTGTCCCGCCACCCGTCGAGGGAACCCGCCAGCTGGGCGGTGCCCTCGGCGAAGTCCTCACCCCGAACCAGCGCGTCGATCAGCGGATGCTCCGGTGCGGTGCCGGAATCGTCCGGGTGCCTGCCGCCCAGGACCCGCCGGGCAACGGGGTCGGTCAACTCGGTCACCATGTCGTCGAGCACCGCCCGCGGGGTGGTTCCGTGGCGCTGCACCGGGGGCATCGCGACCGACAGTTCCGTGAGCCACGCACGCTGCCGTTCGCCGCCGAGGAGCCGCCATCGCGGCCACCATCCGCCCTCCGCCCGATGCACCTCCGGCACCACGCGTCCCGCACGCACCCAGCGCTCGACGCCGCGCGCCACGTGGGCGAGGTAGCGCAGATCCCCGGCGATCCGGGGGTCGCGGGCCGACACCGACAGCAGGAAGTCGGTCGCGTCCGGCGGCGCGAGGGCGACCGCCGCCCACTCGAGCATCTCCGGACCCGACGGCGTCGGCATCGGCACCTTCACGTGATGGCGGAACTTCCGGGCGAGCACCCGCCCGACCGCGTCGGTCGGCTCCGCGGCGGCCGGATTCCGGTCCTCGACCCACAGCATGAGACCCGAACCGGGTGTCCAGAGGCCGTGCAGCATGCACCCATCCAATCAGGCACAACCGACAGTCGGAGAAATCCCTGCTCGGCGGCTGTAACCCTCGACGAGATTCCACCGATGAACGAGGTGGCGGCTGTCCACGCCGGTATCGACCGGGATCGCTGCCGTTGGTAGATCGCAGTGATCGGAGGAAGACACAATGGACGCGACACAGATGTTGCAGGTTCTCGTTCAACTCATCCAGGTCCTCGGACCGTTGATGGGCGGCGGAGGAGGCGGCGGAGGCACAGGCTCCCTGGGTAGCCTGTTCGGCTCCTGAGTTCTCACGAAGTAGGCCCGCCGACTCCGTTCGGCGGGCCTACTTCGTGCCCGGATCCGGGCACGAAGTTCGTGATAGGACTGTGGGCGTGAGCATGGCATACGGCTTCAGCGAATATGGCGGCCCCGAGACGCAGCAGTTCTTCGACGTCCCCGTTCCCTCCCCCGGCCCCGGACAGCTGCTGGTCGCCGTCCACGCGGCAGGCGTGAATCCCGCCGATTGGAAGGTGCGGGCGGGAACGCGGAAGGACACGGTCCCGGTCACCCTTCCCGCGGTTCTCGGCCGGGAGGTCGCGGGTGTGGTGGCCGACGTCGGCCCCCGGGTGACCGGGTTCGCGGTCGGCGACGCCGTGTTCGGGGCGACCGCCACCGGTTTCGGCGGATACACCGAGTACACCCTGGTCAACACGGCCGCAGCGGCACACAGGCCCGACGCGGTCTCGTTCGCCGACGCGGCCACGCTACCCGTCGCGGCGGGGACCGCGTACGACGCGCTGACGACCCTGGACCTGGCTCCCGGCAGCCGATTGCTCGTCGTCGGTGCGGGCGGTGGCGTGGGGGTGGCGGCGCTGCAGTTGGCCGCGGCCCGGGACGTCACCGTGATCGGGGTCGCGAGCGAGGGCAAACGGGAGGTCGTCGAATCGCTCGGCGCCACGTGGGTGGCGTCCGGGGACGGACTCGCCGAACGGGTGCCCGGCCCGGTGGACGCCGTCTTCGATCTCGTCGGCGGTGCCGCGCTGGCCGAGGCGGCGCGGGTGGTGACGGATCCGGCGGCGATCATCAGTGTCGGCGACCCACTCGCGGCACGGGATCTCGGCGGCTCGGGAGTGGAACGGCGCCGCACGTCCGCGGTGTTCGCGGAGGTGGCCGCGCTGGTGGCCGACGGAACCCTCGACCCGCGGGTGGCCCACCGGTTCCCGTTCGCGCACGCCGGTGACGCTCTCGCGACGGTCGAATCCGGTCACACGAGCGGCAAGGTCGTGATCGAGTTCGGTTAGCGGGTCTGGCTTTCACCCGGCCCGAGGTAGATGCTGGAGAGACGTAGCTGCCGGAAACTCTCGGGAGTCGGCCATGAGCATCCTGATCCAGGTTCTCGAACAGGGGTACGCGCTCACCACCCCGTGGGAGCAACGGAAGTACGCCTTCGTCGATGCCACCCACATCGTCACCATTCGCCTGGACGGGCAGTCGGGTGTGTGGCTCGACGGAATGAAACACGGTGAGGCGCACCGGCTTGCGGTCACCCCCGTCGCCAGCGAGGCGATCTTCTTCCTCCTGCGCACGCTCGACCTGCTGGCCGAATGCCGGCAGAGCGGCGGTTCCTGGGTCATCGGTCACGACGGCACGCACGTGTCGTCGATCGCCGCGGTGCGCCTGCCCTTCAGCTGACCTGTCGGGGGCCCGGTGCATACTCCTGGACGGTAGGGGAAGAGTTTTCGAGCGCCGGGGGACGCATGAGACTTCTGTACGTGACGGCGTGGCTGGCCGTGATCCTGTCGGCCGGTGGCTGCGGAGTGTCGCTGCTCGACCTGGGCGACAGTCCCGCACCGGGCAGCCCGCCGCGCGCGCACATCGAGGAGTTGCTCGGGCGGGTCGCCACGGTCGAATCCCGTCCGCACCCCGGCGGATACCAGCGCGGGTGTTCCGGCCGGGAGCTGTGCGTCTTCGGACCGGCCTGGACCGACGACCAGGACGCCGCGGGCGGCCACGACGGGTGCGACACCCGCAACAACGTTCTGGCGATCGATCTCCGCTCGGTGATCTTCCGCGACGGCACCCGCGACTGCGTAGTGCTCAGCGGGGTCCTCGCCGATCCGTACTCCGGTGAGGTGCTCCCGTTCGACCGGGCGGACGCGAAAGCCGTCCAGATCGACCACGTCTACCCGCTGGCAGCGGCGTGGGACATGGGCGCGTCGACGTGGCCGCCCGAGCGCCGGCTCCGGTTCGCCAACGACGTCACGTTCAACCTGCTGGCCGTCAACGGCGCCGACAATCAGGACAAGGGCGACCAGACCCCGCAGGACTGGCTGCCACCGAACCCGGCGTACCGCTGCTTCTACGCGGGCAAGTACCTCTCGGTGGCGGTGGAGTACGGACTTCCGGTGACGCAGGCGGACCGCGACGCGCTCGCCGAGGTGGCGGAGCGGTGTCCGTGATCGTCCCGGCGCCTCAGGCCACGGTGAACGACCGGGTGTGCCAGCCGGTGGCGCCGCTCGGGACCGGCGGCGTCCGCTCCTCCACCTGCACGTTGCCGTCCAGATCGGTGGCGCGCACCTGAAGTGTGTGCAGGCCGGACGCGGCCTCCCACTCCCACGTCCACTGCCGCCAGGTGTCGATGCTGTACTGCGGGGCGAGGGTCGCGGTCTGCCATGCTCCGTTGTCGACCCGTACCTCCACCTTCTCGATGCCGCGGTGCTGCGCCCATGCGGTTCCGGCGACGAGTACCGGGCCGGGCGCGGTGGGTGCGAACGGGGCTGGCACGTCGATCCGGGATGCGGTCTTGATCGGACCTTCCGCGGACCATCCGCGCTTCGTCCAGTAGGCCTCGGCCTTGTCGAATCGTGTGAGTTCCCACTCCACCACCCATTTGGTGGCCGACACGTAGCCGTAGAGACCGGGGACGACCTGCCGCACGGGGTAACCGTGTTCGAACGGCAGCGGCTGACCGTTCATCGCCACCGCGAGAATCGCGTCGCGTCCGTCCCGCAGCGCCGCGACCGGGGTGCCCGCCGTGAAGTGGTCGCTGCTCGTGGAGAGCAGCATGTCGGCGTCGGGGTGCACGCCTGCCTCGTCGAGGATGTCCTTGATGGGGTAGCCGATCCACGTGGCGTTGCCTGCGAGGTTTCCGCCGACCTCGTTCGACACGCACGTCAACGTGATCAGCCGTTCCACGGGTGTGCGTGCGATCAGGTCGTCCCACGAGAGGGTGAGTTCGCGGTCCACCATGCCGTGGATGCGCAGTTGCCAGTCGTCCGTCGTCAGCCGCGGCACCCGGAGGGCGGTGTCGATCCGGTAGAAGTCCTCGTTCGACGTGACGAACGGGGTGCCGCCCGGCACGCCGATGTCGGTGCCCGGAACGATCGCGGCCGCCCGGTCCGTCACCCCGGGAACCGCGAAGGCGCGGCGGTTGTCCACGGCGCCCGCGACCTGCTGCCCGAGGTACCGGCCCGCGGCTCCCGCGGCCGCGGCCGTCGCGGCGGCTCCCGCCGCCAACAGGAGAAAAGTGCGGCGCGGCAACCACGAATCCTCGGAATCCGAGTTCTCGGGAGCCCGCGCGGTGGCCGTCAGCACCCGCAGGACCGCGATACCGGCGACGACGCCCACCACTGTCGGCAGCGCATACATCCAGGTGGCGCCGGGACGCTGGGTCGCGGCCACGATTCCCACCAGCCCGAGCACCGCGAGGATTGCGCTGCCGAACGGGGCGCGGGGGCGCTCGACGATCCCCGCGACTGCGGCGAGGAGCACGATGAGGATCGTCATGCCCACGAACAACGCGGGTTTGTCGTTGGTGCCGAACGTGTGTATCGCGAACTCGCGGGCCCAGGCGGGGCTGCGGTCCACCGTCGTCGATCCGACCGCGTAGAACGGCGACGCATTCGGGTCGATCAGCGCCGCCAGCAGTTCGCCCACTCCGAGTACCATGCCGGCGGCGATCACTCCGGCGAGCGCGCGCGAGAACAGGTGCCGCCGTCTCCGTGGCGTCCGCGCCGCCTCGTGCCGGTCACCGATCGTGGTAGTCATCGCAGCCTTGCTCCTTTGCGGTCGTCACCGTGTATTCGGAGCTGAGAACGCGCACGGATGGGAGCCCACCACTAGTATTTACCGGATGAACCAGCTCGACAAAGACACTCTTCTCTGCATCTCGCTCTCCGGCCGGCCGAGCAACATCGGCACCCGGTTTCACAATTATCTGTACGGCGAGCTGGGCCTCAATTTCGTGTACAAAGCCTTCACCACCAACGACCTCCAGGCTGCGGTCGGCGGCATCCGGGCGCTGGGGATCCGCGGCGCCGGTGTCTCCATGCCGTTCAAGGAGCAGATCATCGACTACGTCGACGTGATGCACGAATCGGCGTCGGTCATCGAGTCCGTCAACACGGTCGTCAACGAGGACGGGGCGTTGCACGCCTACAACACCGACTACCAGGCCATCGCGAACCTGTTGCGCGACAACGCGTTGCCCCACTCGCTCTCGGTGGCGGTGGCCGGGAGCGGCGGCATGGCCAAGGCCGTCGTCGCCGCCGTGCGCGACTACGGGTTCACCGACGTCACCGTGATCGCCCGCAACGAGACGACCGGCGGCGCCGTCGCGAAGCAGTACGGATTCGCTTGGCAGCCCGAACTGGGCGCGGCGCGACCGGGGCTGCTGATCAATGCCACCCCCATCGGAATGGCCGGTGGTCCCGAGGCCGAGGATCTGGCATTCGAACTCGACGCGATCGACGCGGCGGAGGCCGTATTCGACGTGGTGGCGATGCCCGCCGCAACGCCACTGATCCGGGCTGCGGCCGAACGCCACAAGACCGTCATCACGGGCGCCGAGGTGATCGCGCTGCAGGCCGCGGAACAGTTCGTCCTCTACACCGGCGTGCGCCCGTCTCCCGAAGAGATCCGCAGGGCCTCCGAGTATTCACGGTCGTGAGGTGAGCACCGCCGAGACACCCGCGCAGCGGCTCGCCCGCAATTTCAGCGAGCTGCTGCAGGAACTCCGTGTCGCGCAGGCCGGTGTGCAGATCCTGTTCGCCTTCCTCCTGGCGGTCGCCTTCACCGAGGCGTACGAGGAGCAGTCGTTCGGCCTCCGCATGCTGCACCTCGTCACGGTGCTCCTGACGACGGTGTCCTCGGCGCTCCTCATCGCCCCGGCGGTCTGGCATCGCGTGCTGTTCCGTCAGGGCCGCCGGGCCGACATCCTGCGCAAGGCCAACCTGTTCGCGCTGTGGGGTATCGGATTTCTGGCCGCCGCCATGACCGGCACCGTGATCCTGATTGCCGAAGTGGCAGTGGGCGGTCCGGGCGCGATCGTGATCGGCGTGGCGGCCGCGCTGATGTTCGCGACGCTGTGGTTCGTGTTGCCCCGTCTTTTCAATCACCACGCCGACGGCGAGGAGTAGGTCCCGCCGTACCGCGTCCCGTTGTCCGTGAGCTGTTGCCCGACAACGTTTTCTCATCGCAGGTGGTTCCCCCACCACCGCACCCGGGACCCGTCACTCCCCCGGTCGGCCGTAAACCCCACCCATGTCCGAATCTGGATTAATTCAATTTTGGGTCTTGACACGAATTGTGACCCCTGTCACGCTTCTCTATACGGAATCATTATTTCGCATTGTGGAAGAAGGGTCGCATGGTTTTCGATGCAGGACTCCAACGATTCAACGAGGCGTCACAGTCCGAGGCGACGGAATGGGCGCGGATCTGCCTGGACATCCCCCGGTGGGCAGACGAACTCGTCTCCGCCCGGCCGTACCCCGATCGCGCCTCGTTGCTCACCGCGGCCAGGACGGGGGCCGGCCCGCTCTCCGCGGAGGAGATTGAACTGGCCCTCGCCCGCCACCCCCGAATCGGTGAACCCCCGGGCGGCGACGGCGCCGAGGCGCACCTGGCCCGCTCGGAACAGTCGAACGTCGATTCGTCCGACGCTGCCGCCAGGAAGCGGCTCACCGACGGCAACCGTGCCTACGAGGACAAGTTCGGACGGGTCTTCCTGATCCGCGCCGCCGGGCGCAGCACGTCCGACGTCCTCACCGCCCTCGACCGCAGGCTGGTCAACGACGAGGCCGGCGAATTGGCCGTTGTCGCAGAGGAACTGCGCGACATCGCCGCACTCCGGCTCGCCGGGATGCTGGACGCATGAGCGACGTCAGCCAGGTCACCACCCACGTGCTGGACGCGGCCGAAGGCATGCCCGCGCGGGAGGTGCCGGTCACGCTGGCGGTCCTGAGAGAGTCCGCCTGGGTCACCGTCGCCGACGCCGTCACCGACGACGACGGGCGCGCCGCAGCTCTGGGACCTGCCCGTCTCGAGCCGGGCACCTACCGGATCGTGTTCGACACCGGACGCTACTTCGCCGCGAAGGGACGTCCGACGTTCTACCCCGACATCACCATCACGTTCGCCCTCACCGACAGCGAACAGCACTACCACGTACCTGTCCTTCTCAGTCCATTCGCATACTCGACCTACCGAGGGAGCTAATCATGAGCAAGATCGTGCTCGGCCAGAACCAGTACGGCAAGGCGGAAGTCCGGTTGGTCAAGATCACCCGGGACACAAAGCGACACGAGATCGAAGACGTCACCGTCACTTCGCAACTGCGCGGAGACCTCGACGCGGTACACACCGAAGGCGACAACGCGCACGTCGTGGCCACGGACACCCAGAAGAACACGGTGTACGCGTTCGCTCGCGACGGCGTCGGCGCGATCGAGTCGTTCGCGATGCGACTCGGGAAGCACTTCACCGGCGAGTTCGAGTGGATCACCGGCGGGCGGTGGGAGATCGAGCAGTACTCGTGGGCTCGGATCCCGGTCGACGGCGAGGGCCACGACCACTCCTTCGTCCGATCCAGCGACGAACGACGGAACACCGTGGTCACCGTCGACGGCGACCGGACGTGGATCGTGTCCGGTCTCAGCAACATGGTGGTGTTGAAGTCGACGGGTTCGGAGTTCCGCGGATACCCGAAGGACAGGTACACGACCCTGCAGGAGACGTCCGACCGGATCCTCGCGACGTCGGTGAGCGCCCGATGGCGGTACCTCACCACCGACGTCGACTTCGACAAGACGTTCGAGAACGTGCGCGCAATCATGTTGGAGGCGTTCGCCACAACCCATTCGCTCGCGCTGCAGCAGTCGCTGTTCCAGATGGGTTCGGCGGTCCTCGAGGCGCATCCGGAGATCGCCGAGGTGAAGTTCTCGATGCCGAACAAGCACCATTTCCTGGTCGACCTGGAACCGTTCGGACTCGACAACCCCGGCGAGGTGTTCTTCGCCGCCGACCGCCCCTACGGGTTGATCGAGGCGACCGTCGAGCGTGAGGGCGCGCCCGACGCCGGCCGCGCCTGGGATTCCGTTCCCGGATTCTGCTAGGAGCGCGGCGATGAAGCGGATCGGACATCGGGTCGCCGGAACGACCGGACCCGAAGACGAGCGTTTGCCGCTCGGAAAGTCGTACATCTACGGGTTGCAGCACATCCTGACCATGTACGGCGGCGTGATCGCGCCTCCCCTGATCGTCGGCGGCGCCGCCGGACTGACCGGCGTCGAGATCGGCCTGCTGGTGTCGGCGGCCTTGTTCGTCAGCGGCGCCGCCACCTTGCTGCAGACCCTCGGCGTTCCCTTCTTCGGCGCCAAACTCCCCCTGGTGCAGGGCATTTCCTTCGCCTCGGTGTCGACGATGGTGGCGGTGGCCGCCGGTCCGGGCGGGCTGCGCTCCGTGTTCGGGGCCATCATGGTCGCAGGCGTCATCGGGTTGCTGATCAGCCCCTTCTTCTGCAAGATCGTCCGCTACTTCCCACCCGTCGTCACCGGGTCGATCATCACGGTCATCGGCATCTCCCTCCTGCCGGTCGCGGTGCGGTGGGCGATGGGCGGCAACGCCAAGGCCCCGGACTGGGGATCGATGTCCAACATCGGACTCGCCGGGTTCAGCCTGTTCGTCGTGTTGCTGGTGAGCCGACTGGTCCAGGGCACCCTGTCGCGGTTGTCCATCCTGATCGGCATCGTGGTAGGCACCCTGTTCGCCGCCCTGATCGGCAAGGCCGACTTCAGTGCGGTCGGGAAGGGCGCGATCTTCGAACTGCCGCAGGTGTTCTCGTTCGGCACCCCGCTGTTCCAGATCGGCGCGATCATCTCGATGACCGTCGTGATCCTGGTGATCATGACCGAGACGACGGCGGACATCCTCGCGGTCGGCGAGATCGTGGGGACGAAGGTAGATGCTCGCCGGGTCGGCGACGGACTCCGCGCCGACATGCTCGCCACCACCGTGGCGCCGGTGTTCGGGACGTTCCCGGCCAGCGCGTTCGCCCAGAACGTCGGACTCGTCGCGATCACCGGGATCAAGAGCCGGTACGTCGTCGCGGCCGGCGGTTCGGTCCTGTTCGCTCTCGGGCTGTTCCCCATCCTCGGTCGGCTGGTGGCGTCCGTGCCGCTGCCCGTCCTCGGCGGCGCCGGGATCGTGCTCTTCGGCTCGGTGGCCGCGAGCGGAATCCGCACCCTGTCCAAGGTGTCGTACGACGGCAACCTGAACCTGGTGATCGTCGCGGTGGCCCTCGGATTCGGCGTCATCCCGATCGCGGTGCCCGAGTTCTACTCGGCCTTCCCGGAGTGGGTGCACATCGTCTTCGACTCGGGAATCAGCGCGGCGAGCATCGTCGCGGTGCTACTGAACATCCTGTTCAACGAGATCAAGGCGGGCAACCGGCCCACGCCGTCGGTGGTGTCGGCGGCGCCTCCCGTCGCCGTCCACCGCGCCGAGGACACGGCGCACCCGGCAGACACGGGGCATCCCGCAGACACGGCGCGCACCTCCGCCGTGCGCAACGAGTGAAGGATCGCACCACCGCAACACGCTGGTCGGGCGGTGCAGTCGCGACGCTATCGGTCCGCGACTGCACCGCCTTCCCGACGAAGATCGAGCAGGCGCATCACGCGCGTCGCGCTCACCCCGTGGACGAGGACGGAGAGGACGACCGTGAAGGCCACCGTCGACCACAACCATTTCTCGTTCTCCACGCCGGCCTCCGCGGCGGCGTAGGCGAGATAGTAGATCGACCCGATTCCGCGAACCCCGAAGAATGCGGTGACCCGGCGCTCGGGGCCGGACATCTCCTCGCAGCCCAGCAGCGAAAGCCATGCCACCACCGGCCGGATGACGAACACGAGGGCCGCCGCGACGAGAACCCCGCCCCACGTCAGTTCGGCCAGCAGTCCGGACGTGAGTGCCACGCCCAGCAGGAGCAGGACGGCGAGGGTGAGCACGTGTTCGAGTTGCTCGATCAGGCTGTGCATCTCGGCGTGATACTCGTGGGCCCGCTCCGTCCGACGGATGGCGACGGCACAGGCGAAGACGGCGAGAAACCCGTATCCTCCGGCCAGTTCGGTGAGTCCGTAGACGGCGAATGTGGCGGCGAGCGCGAAGATGGGTTCGCTGCGTTCGGCTAGGCGCATGTGTGCGATCGGGAAGCGGAAGACCGCGCGACCGAACAGGTCACCGGCAATCCACCCCAGGGCCGCGCCGATCACGACCTTGCCGATCAGCTCCCAGGCCACCCACTGCACGATCCACTGCTCGATCGGCCCCTTGCCGATCATGAACAGTGCCAGATACACGAACGGGAACGCGAGAGCGTCGTTGAGCCCGGCCTCCGAGGTGAGCGCGAACCGGACCTCGTCGTCCTCCCGATGGGACTCGCCGCCCGACGTGGGACCTTCCACCTGCACGTCGGACGCCAGAACCGGGTCCGTGGGCGCGAGGACGGCCCCGAGCAGGATCGCGACGGCGGGGGTCAATGCCGCCACCCACCAGCCGAGCAGCGCGACAGCGGCGATACCGAAGGGCATCGCGATCAGCAGCAGACGCCACGTCGAATTCCACGTCCGCCAGCCCAGTGGCCTGTCGATCGCCAGTCCCACACCCATCAAGGCGACGATGACGCAGGTTTCGCTCAGGTGTTCCGTCACAGCGGGATGCAGTGCCGGCGACAGGGTGTCGGTGCCCGACTTGCCGAGAAACAGGCCGGCCCCCGCTCCGACCGCCAGGACGATCAGCGGCGCCGAGACGGCACGGTCCTGGAACAGGCCTGGAACGGTCGCGGCCAGCAGAAGAGCCAGTCCTGCTGTCAGATACACGAGATCGGTGTTCAGCGCAGTCACCCCACCTCGCCGCGCAGCAGGGACGCCATCCGTGCGTCGAACGCCACGAACAGCACCCGCGGAATCCCGGAGTCCGAGTCCCGGACGGCGCCGACCGCCTGCCGGACGGCGTCGTCCGCGGGCCAGCCGTACACCCCGGACGAGATCAGCGGGAACGCGACGGACTGCGCGCCGAGGTCGGCGGCCACCGCCAGGCTCGCGGTGTACGCGCTGCGCAGGGTGGCCGACCGATCGTCCGAAGCGGAATAGACGGGGCCGACCGTGTGGATCACCCATCGGGCGGGCAACCGGCCCGCCGTCGTCGCGACCGCCTGTCCCGCCGGCAGTCCGTCCTGCAATGTGGTGGCCCGCAGTTGCCGGCATTCGGCGAGGATCTCGGGGCCACCGGCCCGGTGGATGGCGCCGTCCACGCCACCGCCGCCGAGCAGTCCGGAGTTGGCGGCGTTGACGATCGCGTCGACCTCGACCGTCGTGATGTCACCCTGCACTACCTCGATGGTGGTCATGTGCCCATTATCGCCGCGAACCCACCGCGACCCGCACGATCAGTCCGGCGACCAGCGCCCAGAACGCGGACCCGATGCCGAGGATGCTCACCCCCGAGGCGGCGATCAGGAACGTGACGACGGCGCCTTCCCGTTCGCGGACGTCGTCGAGGGCGGAGGCCAGAGCGCCGCCGAGGGTGCCGAGGAGGGCGAGTCCGGCGACGGCCTCCACGACGCCCTCGGGCGCCGCCGCGATGAGTGCGGCGACCGCGGCGGAACACACCGCGAGCACGAGGTACGCCCAGCCCGCCGTGAACGCCGCGACCCAGCGTTTCCGCGGGTCGGGATGCGCGGACGGCGCGGCGGCGAGGGCGGCGCTGATGGCGGCGAGGTTGATGGCGTGCCCACCCGCGGGGGCGCCGACGAGGGTCCCGACACCGGTCACCAGCATGGCCGGCCGCCACGGCACCCGGTATCCGAAGGAATTCATGACGGCGGTGCCGGGAATGTTTTGGGACGCCATCGTCACGATGTACAGCGGGATCGCGATCCCGACCATCGCCTGCCACGTCCACGCCGGTGCCGTGACGTCGAGCCTCGGCAGGAGCGCGCTCGTGTCGAGGGTGTCGCTGCCGGAGACGAGACCGACCGCGATCACCACCGCGGCAGCCGCGAACGCGGCCGGGACCGCCCACCGCGGCGAATACCGCTGCAGAACCAGCCACACGAGGACGACGGGCGCAACGGCGAGCGGGGCGTCACGCAACGCCAGCACCGGCGCCAGGCACAGCGGCAGCAGTACTCCCGCGAGCATCGCCTGCGCCAGTGCCGGGGGGATGGCCGCGATGAGCCGTCCCAGCCGCGGCCACAGCCCGGTGAGGATCACCGCCGCCCCCACGACGGCGAACGCCCCGACCGCGGCGGGCCACCCGCCGCTCACCGTTCCCGCCCCGGCGAGCAGAGCCGCGCCCGGCGTCGACCACGCGAGGGTGATCGGCATGCGGTAGTGCCGCGACATCCACAGCATCCCCAGCGCCTGCGTCACACACAGCGCCAGCAGTCCCGACGCGGCCTGGGCGGAGTTCGCGCCCACCGCCGTCAGCCCGGTGAGTACGACCGCGAACGAACTGGTGAAGCCCACCAGAGCGGTGACGATTCCGGCGCTGATCGGCTGGGCGGCGGAATCCGGTGAACGCACATCACTGTCGGGCACAGACATAGGACGCGATTCTGCCCGACGCGTGGTGCAGACGATCCGTGGCATTAGGGTCGGGACGGTGAAACACGACGACGCCCCCGTGATGCCGACCGCCGCACACTTCCCCGCGCTGTGGCCGGTGCCGACCCGCTGGGCGGACAACGACCACTACGGGCACGTCAACAACGTCACGTACTACTCGTACTTCGACACGGCCGTCAACGGCTGGCTGATCGCGTCGACGGGCACCGACATCCGGGATCTGCCCGCCATCGGCGTGGTCGCCGAGACGTCCTGCAGGTACGTCAGCGAGCTGACGTTCCCGGACCGCCTGCAGGTGGGATTGTCCGTCGAGAAGCTGGGCACCCGGAGCATCGTGTATGCGCTCGCCATCTTCCGCGAGAACGGCGACGCACTCGACCTCGCGGCTCTCGGCCGCTTCGTTCATGTCTACGTGGACGCGAAGACCCGCAAGCCGGTTCCGATCCCTGACGAAATTCGCAGCGCCGTAACCGTTCTGGTGGTGCCGGACACGCCCTGAGGGTCCGGCACCACCGGGTGGTTCAGTGCAGGCCCTCGGCCTCGGCGGTGGCCACCGCCCGGGCGATGATCCCGTCGATCAGCGCGACCGTGGGCGCACCGGTCTCGGCCTTGTTCCGGGGGTCGTCGATCACGCGGCGCAGCACGCCTTCGGCGATGATCGCCAGCTTCCACAACGCCAGCACGTGCCAGTACCCGACATGAGTGACATCGCGTTTGGTGTGGTGGACATAGGCCTCCACGAGTTCGGCCCGGGTGGGGAATCCCTCGAGGGTGGAGGCGGGGAACGGTCCCGCGTCCTCGTCGCCTGCCTCGGGCCAGTAGGCCAGCAGCGCGCCCACGTCGGCGAGCGGGTCTCCCAGCGTGCACAGTTCCCAGTCGACCACCGCGACCACCTCGCCCTCCTCCGGCGAGGTGATGACGTTGCTCAGGTGAAAATCACCGTGCACCAACGACAGTTCGGCCTGCTCCGGCATGTTGCGCTCGAGGATCCCGGCCAGATCCTCGATGGCCGGGACCTCGCGGGTGCGGGATTTCTCCCACTGATCCGTCCAGCGCTTCAACTGCCTTGCCGCGTAAGGTTTGTGGCTGGCCAGGTCCTCCAGCCCTGCGTCCCGGAGATCGACCGCGTGGATCTTCGCGAGCGCCTTCGGCATCGCCAGCCCCACGGCACCCCGCTGCTCGGGTGTCAGCTTCTTCGCCACGCCGACACTGTCGATCACCACCCCCGCGACGTAACTCATCAGCACGAGCGGCGCGTCCGTGACCTCCGGATCTTCGGTGAGCCCGAGGATCTTCGGCACCGGAACGTCGGATCCCTGCAGAGAGGACAGAATCCGGTGTTCGCGGACCACGTCGTGCGCCGACGCGAGCAGATGTCCGAGCGGTGGTCGCCGCAGCACCCACCGTCCGCCACCCGCGTCGCTGACCGCGTACGTGAGATTCGACTGACCGTTCCCGATCCTCTCGAAGCTCAGCGGCGCGATCGCTCCCACACCGAGTCCGGCAATCCACGCAGAAACGGCATCTTCGTTCAGCCCCACAGCATTCACGCGCTCGATGCTAACCGCTCGGAAGCCCGATGCGGAGGGAACCGGTCCGCACCGCAGGTCGCGGCCCTAGGGTGGCAACAGTGAGGCCGAATCGGCCGGAACTGGAGGGACGGACGTGGAAGTTTTCCTCATCGTGTGTGGCGTGCTCCTCGCCGTGAGTGCCGTCGCCGTGAGCATTCCCAAGCTGAGACTGAAGGGAACCGCGTGGACGGGGTTGCAGGCCCGGGGCCTGAGCGGGCAGCAGGTGCGGCTGATCGGCGTGGCGGAACTCGCCGGCGGTATCGGCGTTCTCGTCGGCCTCTACTGGACTCCGCTGGGCGTGATCGCGACGGTGGCGCTGCTGATTCTCCTCTTGTGCGCTATCGCGTTTCACGTCAGACACGGCGACTACGGCAATCCCGATACCCGGGCCGTCGCGATGCCCGCGGTCTACCTCACAGTGCTCGCCGTCCTCGCCTCGATCGGGTTCGTGTTCGCGGGGTGATCGGACGTTTCGGACAATTGCAGCGACAACCATGCGTCGGTGGCGTTTGCATTGGTCATTAGACGCAGCATGACACCCATCGCACCCCCGAAACTGGGCATTCTGCTCGACGTCGCCGGTGCCACTTGCGCACTTCGCGTTCCCGTGGATGCTGTGAAGTAGGACACACCCGTCCTACCGCAGTACCCGTCTCCGACGAACCCACAAGGTTCACGGACTCGACAACACGAGGTGACCCCGATGGTCGACAAGATTGCCTATCCGGTCCAGCTCATCCAGCCGGACGGCCGACGGGTCTTCAGACCCGACTACACGAGCCTCGTCCGCGACATCGGACCCGACCAACTGCGCGACCTGTACGAGGACCTCGTCGTCGCGCGTCGGATGGATGTCGAGGCGGTCGCTCTGCAACGCCAGGGTGAACTGGGACTCTGGGCCCCGCTGCTCGGTCAGGAAGCCGCCCAGGTCGGCTCCGCCCGCGCCCTCCGTCCCGACGACTACGCGTTCATCAGCTACCGCGAACATGCCGTCGCCTACTGCCGGGGCGTGGACCCGGGTGTGATGACCCGCATGTGGCGGGGATGCGCGCATTCCGCCTGGGATCCGAGTTCCGTGAACGTGACGAATCCGGCGATCGTCGTCGGCTCGCAGGGGCTGCACGCCACCGGGTACGCCATGGGCGCCCACCTCGACGGTGCGGAGATCGCGACGATCGCCTACTTCGGCGACGGCGCCACCAGTCAGGGCGACCTCGCGGAGGCCCTCGGCTTCTCGATGAGTTTCAACGCGCCGGTCGTATTCTTCTGCCAGAACAACCAGTTCGCGATCAGCGAACCGGTCCACCTGCAGAGTCCCGTCCCCATCGCGCAGCGCGCCGCCGGTTACGGCATGCCCGCCCTCCGGGTGGACGGCAACGACGTTCTCGCGGTCCTGGCGGTCACCCGCCAGGCCACCCAACGCGCCCGCGAAGGCAGTGGACCGACGTTCATCGAGGCCATCACGTACCGGATGGGCCCCCACACCACGTCGGACGACCCCACCCGGTACCGGGCGGCGGCCGAGACGGAGATCTGGAAGGCCCGCGACCCCATCGACCGGATGAGGCGACTCCTCGACCGGGAGGGACTGCTGGGCGACGACTTCCTCGCCCGGGTGCAGGCCACCGCCGACGCCGTTGCCGCGCGACTGCGCTCGGGGACCGTCGAGGCGCCCGACCCCGCGCCGCTCGATCTGTTCGACCACGTCTATTCCACCGACCACCCGCTCATCGACGAGGAACGCGAGCAGTACGCCGCGTACCTCGCAGGCTTCGCCGGCATCGAGGAGGCACTGTCATGACCACCACCACGCTGTCGCTCGGCGCCGCACTCAACGCAGGTCTGCGGCGCGCTCTCGAACACGACCGGAAGGTCGTGATCATGGGCGAGGACGTCGGACGCCTCGGCGGGGTCTTCCGCGTCACCGACACTCTGCAGAAGGACTTCGGCGACAACCGGGTCATCGACACCCCGCTCGCCGAATCGGGAATCGTCGGCGCCGCGTTCGGGATGGCGCTGCGCGGCTACCGGCCGGTCTGCGAGATCCAGTTCGACGGATTCGTCTACCCTGCGTTCGACCAGATCGTGTCGCAGGTCGCCAAGATTCACTACCGCACGCAGGGCCGGGTCACCGCGCCCCTGACGATCCGGATCCCGTACGGCGGCGGCATCGGCGCAGTCGAGCACCATTCGGAGTCGCCGGAGGCGTACTTCGTCCACACCGCCGGACTCCGCGTGGTCACCCCCAGCAACCCGGCGGACGCGTTCCACATGATTCAGCAGTCCGTCGCGGCGGACGATCCGGTGGTGTTCTTCGAACCGAAGCGGCGGTACTGGGACAAGGCCGAGTTCGACGTGGACGCCGAACCGGACCTGCCGCTGCATCGGGCCCGGGTGGTCCGGGCGGGCACGGATGCCACCATCGTCGCGTACGGCTCCGTCGTGCCGACGGCCCTGTCGGCCGCGTCGATCGCCGCCGACGAGGGGCACTCCCTCGAGGTGATCGACCTGCGCTCCCTCTCCCCGATCGACTTCGACACCGTCGAGGAATCGGTTCGCAAGACCGGGAGACTCGTCATCGCGCACGAGGCGTCGACATTCCTCGGGCTGGGTGCGGAGATCRCGGCCCGCATCTCCGAGCGGTGCTTCTACCAACTGGACGCTCCGGTCCTGCGGGTCGGCGGATTCGACGTCCCGTATCCCCCGTCGAAGCTGGAACGGCATCATCTGCCGGACGCCGACCGCCTGCTCGACGCCGTCGATCGCAGTCTCGCGGCCTGATCGCACTCACCGGAGGAGAGGAGTTGTCCGTTGGCACAGGAATTCCGCCTACCCGATCTCGGTGAGGGACTGACGGAGGCCGAACTGGTCTCCTGGGCCGTCGAGGTGGGCCAGACGATCGAACTCAATCAGGTGATCGGCGAAGTCGAGACGGCGAAGGCGCTCGTCGAGTTGCCCTCGCCGTACCCGGGTGTCGTGGAGGAACTGCTGGTCGCCCCGGGCGCGACGGTGCCGGTGGGGACACCGATCATCCGGATCGCGACGGATGCGGCCATCGAGGAGGCTCCCGTGCGCACACCCGTCCTGGTGGGGTACGGGCCCGAAGCCGCCGCCGAGAGCAAGCGTGCCCGGCGGCGATCCGTCGGCCCGGAGACTGCCCGCCCGGAGTCTGCCCGCCCGGACCGCAGGCGCCCCGACGCGTCGCCGGGCGCCCGGCTCGCGGCCCGTGAACGCGGGATCGACCTCGCGGTCGTCACGGGAACGGGACCGTCCGGCGCCGTCACCAGGAACGACGTGGAATCCCACGCGGGATCGACTGAGCCGGCAGTCTCGCCGGAGCCTTCCGAGTCGCTGCAGCGCGAGACCCGCACCCCGATCCGCGGTGTCCGCAAGCAGACGGCGGCGGCGATGGTCCGCAGCGCGTTCACGGCCCCGCACGTCACCGAATTCGTGACCGTCGACGTGACGCGCTCGGTGGAACTGCTCGGGCGTCTGCGGGCCCTCCCCGAATTCGAGGGGCTGTCGGTGACACCGCTGAGCCTGGTCGCGAAGGCGATGATCGTCGCGTTGCGGGCGAACCCGAGCCTCAACGCCTCGTGGGACGAGGAGAACCAGGAGATCGTCACCAAGCACTACGTCAATCTCGGTATCGCCGCGGCCACACCCCGCGGTCTGGTGGTCCCCAACATCAAGGAGGCGCAGTCGCTGAGCCTGGTCGAATTGTGCCGCGCGATCACCGAACTGACCGCGACCGCACGCAGCGGCAAGGCCGATCCCGCGCAGTTGACCGGCGGCACGGTGTCGATCACCAACGTCGGGGTGTTCGGTGTCGACGCGGGCACACCCATCCTCAACCCCGGCGAGGCGGCCATCCTGTGCCTCGGCAGCGTCGGCAAGAGACCGTGGGTGCACGAGGACGAACTCGCGGTGCGGTGGGTCACCACGTTGAGCGTGTCGTTCGATCACCGGGTGGTCGACGGCGAGCAGGGGTCGAGGTTCCTGTCGTCCGTCGCGGCCATGCTGCACGATCCCGCCTCACTGCTCGCGCACCTCTGATCCTCGGTACGTTTGGTCGGTGAGCATTTCCCGAGCATCCCCGGTCGACAAGCGTGTGCCGGCGGAGCCGCTCCGCCGGGCCAGGGCGGGAACGTTCGGGATCTTCGGGATCAACGGGTTCCTGCTGGGCATGTGGGTCGTGCACATCCCGGCGATCGAGAACCGGACCGGCATCAGCCACTCCACGCTGGGTTCGCTGCTGCTCCTGCTGGCGGTCGGCGCGATCGGCGGCATGCAGGTCAGCGGCCCCCTGGCCGACCGGTTCGGCAGCAGGCGGATGGTGGTCGTCGCCGGACTCGCGCTGTCGGTCGCCACCGTGGGTCCGGGGCTGGCGTCCACTGCCTGGCAACTCGGTCTCACCCTGCTCGTGTTCGGCTTCGCCAACGGCGCACTGGACGTCTCGATGAACTCCCAGGCCGTCGAAGTCGAGCAGCGATATCGACGGCCGATCATGTCGGCGTTCCATGCCCTGTTCTCCGTCGGCGGGGTGGCGGGGTCCCTGCTCGGCGCGGCGACGCTCGCCGCCGGATGGGCGCCCCTGACGGCGCTGCTGGTCGCCGGCGGCATCGGGGTCGTCACCGTCGCCGTGGGCTCCCGCCGGCTGATGGCGGACCGTCCCCGCTCACGGCACGACCCGGCACCCGCCGAGAAGGCCCACGGTCGACTGTCCGCGCGGGTGCTCGCGCTCGGCGGCATCGCCTTCGTCCTCATGTTGTCGGAGGGTGTCGCGAACGACTGGAGCACCCTGCAGGTCAAGGAACACCTCGGAACGTCGGATTCCGTCGCCGCCCTCTCGTTCGGCGCCTTCTCGGTGATGATGACGGTGGGCCGGTTCACGGCAGACCGCGTGAGCGCCGCGCTCGGCCCCGTCGCCGTCGTCCGCTACGGCACCCTGATCGCCGCGCTCGGCATGCTGCTCGTCCTCGTCTCGGCGCTGCTCCCGCTCACGATCCTCGGCTGGGCGCTGTTCGGCCTGGGACTGTCGGGCTGCGTCCCGCAGATCTTCACCGCCGCGGGCAACCTCGGCGCGGGTTCCGCCGGCACCAACATGTCCCGCGTGGTCGGGCTGGGGTATGTCGGATTTCTCGCCGGACCGGCCACCATCGGCTGGATCACCCAGGTGGTTCCCCTGACCGTCGCGATGGTGGTGCCACTCGTTTGTGTGCTGGTGGCCGCCACGTTCGCGGGGGCGGTCCGGCGCACCTGAACCTCAGGCGACGGTGCGGTACCTGAGCATCATCTCGTGATCCTCGTGATCGAGGATGTGACAGTGCCACACGTAACCCTGCAGTGATCGCGGAACTCCACCGGGGCCGTGCCCGTGGGCGTCGTGTGCCCCGTGCCCGAACACGGCATCAGGATCGAAGCCCAGCGACTCCGCGGTCGGGAACCGAACGACGATCCTGGTGACGGAATTGGCGTTCGCCAGCACCGTGTCCTTGAATCCCCGCTCCCACGGTTCCGCGGGAAGGAGCGGCGAGATGGTGAACGCGTCGGCGGATGGCGTCCACCGGATTCCGAGCGGCGGCTGCGGGGCGGCGAACGCGAGACGCAGCGTCTCGATGACTTGACGCCCCAGCACCCGGAAGTTCGCGAGATGAAGATGCACGGGATGCGGATCGTTGGTCGCGTTGACGATGTTCCACTGCTCCACCGTCCCCTGGCGCGGCAACTCGATGTCCTCGGTCGAATACCGGAGGTTGTTCAGGGACATGATCGACGGCGGCAGGCGCACGTCGCTCGGCTGGCTGAGGGTGACGTCCCGGAAGACCTGAGGTCGCGGGATCGGCGGCAGCAACTC
Organism: Rhodococcus sp. P4_B6; assembly: GCF_056402215.1. Taxonomy (NCBI): domain Bacteria; kingdom Bacillati; phylum Actinomycetota; class Actinomycetes; order Mycobacteriales; family Nocardiaceae; genus Rhodococcus; species Rhodococcus sp. P4_B6. The sequence continues at coordinate 20,790 of NZ_JBFUHV010000134.1, forward strand.
CGGCTGCCCGGGTCCCCCGCGCAACGTCGCAGGCGGCGCGCCGGAGTATCCGCGGGCCGTGCCCACCCGGAACCGGCAGAACCTCGGCATCGTGCGCTCGCCGATCAGCGCGGCCTGGAACGGCGGTGGCTCGTCGTTGCAGAGTTCCACCGTCGACCCCGGTTCCAGCGCGCCGAAATCGACGAGCAGGTCGGCCCGCTCGGCGGGGCTCAACCGCACCCGCGTCACCGCGACCGGTGCGTCGAGCAACCCGTTGTCGCCGCCGATGACCCAGAACGGCATGCGGTTGCCGAAATACAGATTCCACACGCTCAGCGAACCCGCGTTGACCAGTCGCAATCGGTACAGGCCGCGGGCCACGTCGAGTTCCGGCCACACCTTGCCGTTCACGACCCCGACGTCGCCGACCGCGCCCCCTTCCCAACTCCCCTGCGGCACGGTGGGCGTCGAACGGATCCGCTGCCTGCCGTCGGCGGTGAACATCTTCTCCTGCAGCACGAGCGGCACCTCGAACTCCCCCGCAGGCAGACCCAGCGGGTTGTCGGCGTGTCCGGTGTCGAAGTCGTCCCGCAGCAGGTACAGCCCGACCAGGCCCGCGTAGATGTTGAGCCTCGTCACCCCCATGGCGTGGTCGTGGTACCAGAGTCCGGCCGCGTCCTGCCGGTTCGGAAGATGGTGCAGGTACTCCTCGCCCGGCCGGAACACCTGCTCCGGGTGCCCGTCGAACTGGGGCGGGTTCACCCCGCCGTGCAGATGCGTCGCTGTGGGCACCTGGGTGCGGTCCCGTTCGCTCAGCCCGTGCAGCGACGTGTCGAAGTCGACCGCGAACGGGTGGACGGTGACGGCGTTCCGGAACGCCATCATCGTCGGCTGATCGACGTGCGCCTCGATCGTCGCGCCGAGATAGTCCGCGCCGCTGTATGCCAACGCCGGCGAGGGCGCCAGGTCGGCGTGGAACTGATGCAGCGTGCTGCTCGCCTGCACGTCGACGCTCGTCCCGGACGTCGTCGGCAGGATCGGCAGCCGATCACGATACGGCTGGATCGGCGGCGACGAGAACATCAACGGTCGCAGCGGATCGATGTCGAAAGGGAACGCGCTCGCCGAACCGGCCGACACCGCGCCCAGCCAACCGCCCAGCCCACCGCCCAGCGCCACCGCCCGCAGGAACGATCGGCGCGAGATCCGTTCACTCATATCGGTCACTTCGTGCGTGTCACGCGGAAAGACGATTCGAGATCGGTCGACGACGACGTTACTCCGACGGGTGCGGCACCCACCCGAGATCCGGACGCGCGCTCGTCGCACGACGGCGACCGTTCACCGACCTCACAGCGGCCGCTCATGGATCACTCAGCGTCGGTTGGCACACTGTGTGTCGTGACCGAATCGACTAGCAGGCTTCGTCACAGTGTTCGTCGCCTCGCCTTCGCCGCGGCGGGTGTGGTGGCACTGTGCGCGCTGTACCTCATCCGCCCCGAATCGTCGGGTCTCGTCCTCCCGGAGGCACTCCGACCCGTCGCCGAACCCGTGATCCAGGCGATCGACGTCACGACGGTCCTCGCAGCGGCCGTCGTTCTCGCCATCGTCGCGGCGATGCGAAAACTCTCGTACGGCATGGGCGCGGTACTGCTGCTCTGTATCGGCGCGAATCTCACCAGCGCCGCCGTGCGGGCCTGGGAATCGGATGCGCCGTCCGTGCTGCTGCCGAGCGGGCACGTCGTCGCCGTCACCGCCCTGTACGGTTCGGCGCTGCTGGTGTCGGCGCCCCGGTTCCGGCCCGTCATCGCGGGCCTGGGTTTCGCCGTCGTCCTCGGTGTCGCGGGGGCCGCTGCGCTCGTCGAGTCCACCGGCATCTTCGGCCTCGCGGCCAGTCTGATCATCTTCGCGATCTGGTGGGCGCTGGCGTCCACCCTGATGCTGTACTCCCCCGTCGCGGCCGAGCGCGAAGAGCGCCGGCCCGACACCGCGGCCATCGCCTTCTCGCGGCACCGCGGCAGTCTCCGGCTGTAGGCGGCTTCGCCGCCCGTGCGCCTTTCTGGTAGCGGGAGCTACCAAAAAGGCGCACGGGCCCGGAGGGCCTAGAGGGCTTTGAGCTCCTCGGTGACCTCGGAGACCGACTTCTTCGCATCCCCGAACAGCATCGAGGTGGTGTCGGCGAAGAACAGCGGGTTGTCGATGCCGGCGAAGCCGGAGTTCATCGACCGCTTCAGCACGATCACCGACTTCGACTGATCCACATTCAGGATCGGCATCCCGTGGATCGGGCTGGACGGATCATTGCGGGCGGCCGGGTTGGTGACATCGTTCGCGCCGATCACCAGGGTGACATCGGTCCGCGAGAACTCGTCGTTGATGTCGTCCATCTCCTTCATCGCGTCGTACTCGACGTCCGCCTCCGCCAGCAGCACGTTCATGTGCCCGGGCATCCGGCCCGCGACCGGGTGAATGGCGTACTTGACCTCCACCCCCTTCGACTCGAGCATCTTGGCCATGTCCTTGACCGCGTGCTGGGCCTGCGCGACGGCCAACCCGTAGCCGGGAACCACGATGACCTGGTTGGCGTATGCCATCTGGATCGCCGCGTCCGCCGCCGAGGTGGACTTCGCCGTCTTCGCGGTGCCGTCCCCGACCGCCGCGGCGACGCCGCCGCCACCGAACCCGCCGGCCACGATCGCCGGGATGGACCGGTTCATCGCCTTCGCCATCAGGTTCGTCAGGATCGAACCCGACGCGCCGACGATCATGCCGGCCACGATCATCGCCTGATTATTGAGCGCGAGACCGGCGGCCGCGGCGGACAGACCGGTGAGCGCGTTGAGCAGGGAGATCACGACGGGCATGTCGGCGCCGCCGATCGGCAGCACCACCATCAACCCCAACACCGCCGCCAGCACCAGCACCCCGACGATCCACCACTGCGACGTCGGACCGGTCGGGTCGATCGCCTTGACCCCGATCGCCACCGCCAACGCGACCGCCCCGACCAGCAGCACCGCATTGAGCGGCTGCTGCAACCGGCCGATGCCGATCGGCCGGCCCGGCAGCGTTTCCTGCAGCTTGAGGAACGCGATCACCGAACCCCAGAAGGAGATCGACCCGATGATCGCCGCGAACAGCGACGCGATGACGATGTGCACCGTCGGCGACTCACCGTGCGCGAAGGCGGTGAACCCGTCCGAGTCCAGGAACTCCGCATACGCGATCAGCGCGACGGTGCCGCCACCGACACCGTTGAACAACGCCACCAGCTGCGGCATCGCGGTCATCTTCGTCTTGAGCGCCGGCGGCACACCCAACACCACACCGATCACCAGACCGGACACGATCAGCACCCAGTTGGAGGTGTCCCGGATCGCGATCAGGGTGGCCACCACGGCGACACCCATGCCGACCGCGGCGATCTGGTTACCGCGGACCGCGGTCTTCGGGCCGGTCAGACCCATCAGACCGTAGATGAACATCGCGAACGCCACGATGTACAACACGTTGACCAAGTACTCCATTACTTGTCCCCACCCTTCTCAGCAGCAACAGGCGCGGTGGGCTTGGACTTGAACATCGCGAGCATCCGGTCGGTGACCACGAAACCACCGACCACGTTGATCGTTCCGAAGACCAGCGCGACGAACAGGATCACCTGCAGCCCCCACGGCGGGTCCTCGACCTTGCCGAGCACCACCAGGGCGCCGAGGACGACGATGCCGTGGATGGCGTTCGTGCCCGACATCAGCGGGGTGTGCAACGTGTTCGGGACCTTGGAGATCACCGCGAACCCCACGAACCCGGACAACACCAGGATCGCGATGTTCGCCAACAATTCGGTATACATCTAGGACACACCCTCCTCACGGGTGACGCAGGACGCGGCCAGGACCTCGTCCGAGAAATCCGGGGCCAGCGCCCCGTCGACGAGCATCAGCTCGAGCAGCGCGGAGATGTTCTTCGAGTACAGCTCCGAGGCGTGCTCGGGCATGCTGGCGGGCAGGTTCAGCGGCGAGCAGATCGTCACCCCGTGCTTGACGACGGTCTGACCCGGTTCGGTGAGCTCGCAGTTGCCGCCCGTCTCGCCGGCCAGGTCGACCACCACGGAGCCGGGCTTCATGCCCTCCACCGCGGCCGCGGTCACCAACCGGGGTGCCGGGCGGCCCGGCACCCCGGTTGGTGACCGCGGCCGCGGTGGAGGGCATGAAGCCCGGCTCCGTGGTGGTCGACCTGGCCGGCGAGACGGGCGGCAACTGCGAGCTCACCGAACCGGGTCAGAC
>NZ_JBFUHV010000135.1:0-25036 GCF_056402215.1 Rhodococcus sp. P4_B6
AAACTGCATCGCGAGGTGCTTGACCGGCTCGGCGGCGCCGGCGAACTCGACTGGTCGGCAGCGATCCTGGACGCGGCAAGCGTCCGGGCGAAAAAAGGGGCTCGCTGACCGGACCCAGTCCGGTCGATCGAGGCAAGAAGGGATCGAGGATCCACGTCCTATCCGATTCGAACGGAATCCCGCTGGTCGTCGACGTTTCCGGAGCGAATACCCACGACAGCACCCTGCTGCAACCGATGGTCGGCGCGATCCCTCCGGTGAAGTCCCGGCGTGGTCCGCGCCGCCGTAGGCCCGGAAGACTCCGCGCCGACAAGGGCTACGACTACGACGTCCACCGTCGGTGGCTGCGCGCCCAAGGCATCGTCCCGCGCATCGCCTGACGCGGGATCGACAGGAACGATCGGCTCGGCCGATACAGGTGGAAGATCGAACGGACCATCGCCTGGCTCACTGGTTACCGTCGCCTGACCATCCGCTAGGAACGCCACGGCGAACACTTCGCCGGATTCCTCCATCTCGCCGCCGCACTCACCTGCTTCAAGAGACTCTCCACATGAGACAAGCTCTTAGTGCCCTGTCCTGGGATTCTCGACTTGCTAGAGCCCCAAACCGCGCGCAGAGATCCGGGCAGTCGACGTCAACCCCGTCCTTGCTCCGCAACTAATAGACAGTCTTGGTGTCCGAGTCGCAGACGGCTAATGCCGTCCGCCCACAAGATTGTCGCAAAACCACACAACCTCACCAGACCTCGACGATCCGCCGATGTTGCGGCAAGCAATCGGGTCGCAGCGTCTCACTTCCACGCCAACCGACGCGCCAAAGTGCGTATGAGACACAGATCGATCGTCTCGTTCCGTACCGTCCCAACTCGCGGTGCTAGGAGACGACTATTTCCGATGCGCTGTGCACCGTAGGGAAATCGACCTCGTTACTTCGATATCGACTTGGCGACCGAGGCCACCCTCACTCAACGGTGGGGGTCACGACAGCTCCCGCACTGGACGTCCAGTTGAAATGTGCGAGACCTGCCCCACGGACATCCGATCAAACAATCCACAACAGAAGTGCGTAAATCTGAATGGACTCGTTGTTTCTCTCGTCGGTAAAACTTCGGCAGAATCAGAGGCGACAACAGATGTGATGTGGACCTCTCGAAGGGTCTTGCGGCCGGGGAACCACACAGCAACCTCTGAGACTCTCCTCGCACACTCGCGCTTGCATGCCGTCTTCAGCTCGCCGCTTGGTGAGTGGCGCCGTTCTACAGAAAGAGAAACACCATGGCCGGCCAGTTAGAGAACAGAAGTATCGTCATCACGGGGGTCGCCGATCCTCAGGGCATCGGCTTCGGGAGCGCCCGGGTGCTGGCGCAGAAAGGTGCATTGCTGACTCTGGTGGACATCTCCGAGCAGGTCCACGAGCGACGAGATGATCTAGAGCGGGAGGGGTTCGACGTCCGATCCCACACCGTGGATCTGACGAATCACTCGGATGTCGTCGACCTGATCGACCAGGTAGTGAAAGACGCCGGCGTCATCGACGGCCTGGTGAATCTGGCAGGAATCGCAGCGCGGGCAAAGAAGGGTGACGATGTCGATTTCGAGGTACCGATACTTGCCACGACTTCGATCGAATCATGGGAGCGCACTCTCGCCATTAACCTCACCACTCAATTCAATTGTGTGCGGGCTGTTTTACCGCACATGATTGAAACGAGGTACGGCCGCATCGTCAACTTCTCCTCTGTGACCGGTCCTGTCGGCGCGATCGCTGGGTTGGGCGCCTACGCGGCAGCCAAAGCGGGTGTTGTCGGTCTCACCAAGTCCATCGCACTGGAGAACGGCCAGTTCGGAATCACAGCGAACGCGATCGCGCCCGGATACGTCAACACCGCAGCGTTGACGCCCGGAATGCATATCGGTGGCGAAAACACCCCACTCAGGCGAAGCGGTGAACCCCGTGAAATTGGTGCTCTCGTTGGCTTTCTCGCATCGGAAGAGTCTTCGTACGTGACGGGTCAACTCATCACCATCGATGGTGGAAACATGATTCAGGAATACAAGGGCCCGGGTGAACTGGTTCTCTAATTGGCCGACCGGCACCAACCCACTCCATGCAATCGAGCAACTACCGTTCTCACCGCTCGCCGATTCGCACCGCAGCAGTCGATTGCGGCCTGCCCGCGCCGGATAGGAGATAGACGTGCACGAGACCTCCACACAGGATGACGACGCGACGCTGCCCACACTAGGACTGATCGTCAATCCCGTGGCAGGGATGGGCGGCGCCGTCGGCCTTAAAGGCACCGATGGAGCCGACATACTCCGCGAAGCGCAATCGCGTGGCGCYCGGCCCACCTCGCAGGCTCGAGCCAGCCTCGCGTTGACACAGCTCGCTGCTACCACAGCTTCTTTCCGACTCCTCACCGGTCCTGCCGAGATGGGCGAATGTTCGGCGCGCGCAGCAGGTCTGACGCCGGAAGCGGTGTACGAATTGGCGGATGGTTGCTCAACCGCTGCCGATACTCGAGCGACTGCAGCCATCATGGCCGCTCGGCCGGTTGACCTGATTCTGTTCGTCGGCGGCGATGGCACTGCACGAGACATATTTTCGTCAGTAGGGGATCGTGTCCCCATGGTCGGAGTGCCCGCCGGTGTGAAGATGCACTCGGCACTGTTCGGCACGAACCCAGCGAACGCTGGCCGTCTAGCCGGTCTGTACTTGTCCCGAAATCCTGTGGCCAGGTTACGCGAGGCAGAGATTATGGATCTCGACGAGGCAGCGATCCGCAACGACACGATGTCCGCGCGCCTCTACGGCTACGCGCGCAGCCCTTTCGAGCGTCATCTCGTCCAGAACGCAAAGTCCGGCTCGCGGCCGGGGAGCGAACAAGATCTGGACGCCGCCGCTCACCAGCTGGCGCGAGGGATGCGGCCCAACTGCCTATATATCCTTGGCCCGGGAACGACTACACAACGCATAGCCAGTGCTTTGAAGCTGCACTCGACCCTGTTGGGCGTCGATGCCGTTCTCGACGGCAAAATGGTCGGAACCGACGTCGATGAAAGTACTTTACTTCGACTGATGAGTGGTCGAGAGACTCGAATAGTCGTCGGCGTTCTCGGTGGCCAAGGCAGCCTCTTCGGGCGCGGAAACCAGCAAATCAGTCCAAGAGTAATTCGCGAAGCTGGGCTCGATCACATTATGGTTTTCTCGTCTATCGAGAAGCTGATTGCGCTCGGCAATGCGCCGCTCCGTGTCGATACCGGCGATCTCGAATTGGACGAGAGGCTTACCGGTTATATCCATGTTCAAACTGGCAATGATCACAGTGTGATTCATAAAGTCGCCTCATGAAAAACGTCAACCATAAAAGGCATAAGGAGGCATCAATGAGTAACAGCACAGCGCATCCGTACATGGCAAATTCGGTGCCCGCGCTTCAGCAGGAGATGCTCGACGCAATAGGCGTCCCCACCATCGCCGAACTCTTCCAGCAAATTCCCACCGACCACCGCACTACTCGGAAACTCGATCTGCCGCCGACCCTCGGTGAAGCCGAACTCCGACGGCATCTCGTGAACACCCTCGCGAAGAACCGCACGTGCGAGCAGAACTTGAACTTCCTCGGAGCCGGCCTGTGGCAACACCATGTGCCCGCAGCGTGCGACGAGGTGGTTCGCCGAAACGAATGGCTTACCTCAGTCTTTGGCGAGCCCAGCTCGGATCACGGCCGTAATCAGGCATGGTTTGAGTTCTGCAGCCAGCTGGGCGAGCTGCTGAAACTCGACCTGGTGGGTCTTCCCGTCCGAAGTTGGGGTTCCGCCGCGGGCCATGCCCTACGAATGGCTGCCCGCATTACACAGCGCACGGAGGTCGCGGTTGTCCGCGCGATCGATCCCGAGCGGTTGTCCGTGATCCGCAACTATTGTGAGCCAACAGAGATGGAGAGCCACATCGCAGTCCGGCTGATCGACTATGATCCTGCCAGCGGGCTGATCGACCTGGACGATCTTCGGGCAGCGGTAGGTGAGCACACAGCGGCGGTGTACTTCGAAACGCCATCGTATCTTGGCGTAATAGAGCAGCAAGGGGCCGAGATCGCGGCCATTGCGCGTGCCGTAGGTGCGGAAACCATCGTCGGTGTCGATCCCATTTCGCTCGGGATTCTTTCATCGCCAGTAGATTTCGGCGCGGACCTCGTTGTCGGAACGATCCAGCCGCTTGGCATCCATATGCACACCGGCGGGGGAGTCGGCGGTTTCATAGCCTCACGCGACGAGGATCGCTACGCTCATCAGTATCCCACCTTGTTCATCAGTATTGCCGAAACGGCCAAGCCTGGGGAATACGGATTCGGTCTCAGTCTTTTCGAGCAATCGTCTTATGGTTTGCGAGACAAGGGAAATGACTGGACCGGCCATTCGGTGTACATGTGGGCCATCGCTGCAACCACATACATGGCGTTGATGGGGCCTCAAGGGTTCGAGGACGTCGGGGGGTTGATCCTGCAGCGCGCGCACTATGCGGCACAGTTGTTGTCGGAGATCGATGGGGTCCGAGTTGCCTTTCCATCGGGTTTCTTCAAAGAGTTCGTCATCAACTTCGATAACACAGGTAAGACCGTCGAAGAGATCAACGATGCATTATTGAATATCGGGATCTTCGGCGGGAAAGACCTGACGAGGGACTTCCCTGAGTTAGGTGCCAGTGCACTCTATTGTGTCACCGAGATCCATACAAAAGCTGATATTGACCGCCTGGTGGACGCTCTCAGAGAGGTGACTGCAAATGAGCACTAGGGTAAACGAAATCCAGGCCCCGGTTTGGAACGAACCGATCATCATGGAGATGGGCTACCCGGGCCGTCGAGGTGCAGTGTTCTCTCACGCCGAGGACGACATCGAAGCACGGGTTGGCGCAGCGTTCGACCTTATCCCCACCGCCGTGCGCCGATGCGACCGTCCCAGGTTGCCCGAGATGTCCGAGCCCGAGGTGCTGTACCACTACCTGCGCTTGTCACAACAAACGCTGGGAATGATGGGTATCAGTCTTTTCGGAACCTGCACGATGAAATACAATCCGCAGGTCAACGAAGCACTTGCGTGGCGGCCGGAAGTCACCGAAGTACATCCGCTGCAGCACGAGGACACGCTGCAGGGAACACTGGAAATAGTGCACGGGATGGATCTCATTCTGCGTGAGCTTTCCGGAATGGACCAGTTCGTGTTTCAAGCTGGTGGTGGGGCGGAAGCTGCTTTCGTCAACGCCTCGGTGACCCGCGCCTACCATGCCTCCCGGGGTGAGCTGGAACAACGAAACGAAGTCATCACGACTATTCAAACTCACCCTTGCAACGCCGCGACAGCTGCTGCCGCGGGGTTCAAGGTGATTACGTTGATGCTCGACGAGAACGGCTACCCATCCCTCGACGCGCTCAAGGCTGCTGTGTCGAATCGGACCGCGGCCTTGATGGTCGGTAATCCCGATGACATGGGCGTCTACAACCCGGAGATGAAGGAGTGGGTGGAGATAGTCCACGAGGCGGGCGGCCTCTGTTTCTACGACAGCGCCAACTTCAATGGCATGATGTCGAAGATACGACCCCGTGAAATCGGCTTTGATGCATGTATGTTCATGCTTCACAAAACCTTCGGCGCACCTAAGAGCGGCGTCGGAGGACCCGCTACTGGCGCCTACGGGTGTTCGGCTGAGCTCGCCCCGTTCTTACCCGCTCCGCTTGTCACCTTCGACGGTGAGCGTTACCACCTCGATCACGACCGCCCCGACAGTGTCGGAAAAATACGCGAATTCTGGGGCAACGTGCCTGTCATCCTCAAAGCGTACGCATGGGTGCGAGCAATGGGCGCTGAGGGTATCGCCCAAGCGTCCGACATTTCTGTATTGGGAAACAATTACATGGAAAAAGGACTACTCGCAATCCGAGGCGTCACTCGGTCTCACCCTGAGAGTACGAGCCCCCGCCTCGAAATGACGCGATACAGCATGCAGACCCTCAAGGAAGACACCGGCGTCGACGTGCACGATGTGCAGAACCGTATGACTGACTTCGGGATCGACGCGATGTGGACCAGCCATGAACCGTGGCTAATTCCTGAGCCCTTCACACCAGAGGCCGGCGAGATGTACGGCAAAGAGTCCTTGGATCGATGGATCGCGGTACTCGCCCAGATTTCGGATGAGGCATATTCGAATCCCAATATTGTGAAATCCGCCCCACACAACCAGGCAATTCATCGATTGAAGCCCGGTTTTACCGATGACCCCAGTACTCGCGCTATGACCTGGCGCGCTTTCCAACGAACGCGCGCGCAGATCCGCTCGTAAGCACTCCCAGTCGGCGGCTGCTGGACATACTAAAATAGCCAGTCTGCAGTAGCGCTGGATGACACATCATGGATTGCGTAGGTACCGCCAGCGCAAGGTTGTCAGCATATTAAAGATGTTTCAGTAATAGGGTGTGTCGTTGCGCGTGATTCGCACCGTGCTGCTTGATCATTGATGAATGGCAGGGAAGGATACCGGTTCGGGCGAGAGTTCAGATGCCCGGAAAGTCAAGCAGCGCGGCGGTCGCCGTGATCTCGAGGCGTTGCGTGACCGGCGGATGCGGGCGGCGGAGATGTTTGCCGCAGGACGACGACAGGTCGATGTCGCGGTCGAGTTGGAGGTCTCCCAGCAGACCGCCTCACGCTGGCATCGACAGTGGATCGAAGGGGGCAACGAGGCGTTGGAAGGTGCCGGTCGCGCTGGACGCCGACCCCGGCTCGATGACGCCCAGATCGAGGCGATCCGAGAGGAACTGCTCAAAGGACCCCAGGCGCATGGCTTCGCGACCGGGGTGTGGACCCTGGGCCGGGTCGCGATCGTGATCGAGCGGCTCACCGGCGTGACCTACGGGCCCACCCAGACGTGGACGATCCTGCGGACCCGGCTCGGGTGGAGCCGGCAGCGGCCCGCACGTCGGGCAGTCGAACGCGACGAGGACGCCATCGTCGCCTGGCGCGAGAACGAGTGGCCGCGGATAAAAAAATAGCGCGGCGCCGAGGTGCGTGGATCTGCTTCCAGGACGAAAGTGGTGTGTCGCTGCTCCCGGTGGTCCGTGCAACCTGGGCGCCCAAAGGCGTGACACCGGTTCTGCATCACCGATTTTCCTGGAAGCGAATGTCCATGGCCGGAGTGCTGGCGTATCGGCCCGATCGCAGCCGGAGCGCGTTCGTGTTCTCCATGACCGACGGCGCCTACAACACCGACAAGCTCATCGAGTTCCTCACCGAGCTACGCGCCCACTTCGCCGGGGAGAAGCTCATCCTGATCTGGGACGGGCTCATGGCCCACCGATCCAAGGCGATGACCGCGTGGCTGGCCACCCAGCGCGACTGGCTCCACGTCGAACGACTCCCTGCGTATGCGCCTGAGCTCAACCCCATCGAACAAGTCTGGGGCAACATGAAATCCACCGAACTCGCCAACCTCTGCCCCGACATCCTCGACGAGGTGCGCATCGCGACCGAGACCGGCCTGACCCGGATCGGCGCCAACTACGACCTGTGCCACAGCTTCCTCGACCACACCGGGCTTTCCCTATGATCGGTACTCACTCAATTACCGAAACATCTTTAGTTGGGGCAAGTCCAACATCTTCCTTCCCGAGGTGGATTCAAGAAATCGGTGCGCTTTGTCGATCAATGTTACGCGCGGACAGCCCCACGCGTCGGGCACGTGTGAGACGCCACGCATGGACATTCAGAAGCCTTGGGAGCGTGCACACGGGCGTTGACCAGCGAACGGCGATCGACTGCGCACGCTGAGTCGCAACGACAATGACCAAACCGTTTCAAATCGAAGGAGCTTTCGTGACAGGACTGGACACACCGATAACGCCTTTGAAATTCCTTGAGCGCTCGGCCCAGGTACATCCGAACAAGACCGCGGTCGTAGACGGGGAGCGGCGCATATCGTATTCCGACCTCGCATCCACTGTCACACGCCTTGCGCACGGTCTTCGCCAGTCAGGAGTCGGATCCGGTGACCGAGTTGCCTATCTGGCAACCAACTCGGCTGAGCTATTGGCGGCCCACTATGCAGTCCCTCTTATCGGCGCGGCACTGGTCGCAATTAACACGCGATTGTCGCCACCGGAGATCGAGTACATATGTAACCACTCTGAGGCTGTCCTTCTGCTCGGCGAACCCGTCTTGCTCGAACAACTGCATGATGCGTCGCTACTGACAGTTCGGGAGACGGTACAACTACCGCAGCAGGACGGTAGCTACCTGGACACCGGGCAGTCACACCTCACCTATGACGCACTCATGGCACGCGGGTCGGAAGAGCCTTTGCCCTGGGAGGTCGACGACGAGACCCGAACCATCTCGATCAATTATACGTCCGGCACCACCGGTCGCCCGAAGGGGGTGATGTACACCCATCGCGGCGCGTACCTCAACTCTCTCAGTCAGATTCACCATCAGCACTTCGACATCGACACCAAATACCTGTGGACACTGCCGATGTTCCACTGCAACGGCTGGTGCGGCCCCTGGGCAGTCACTGCCGCATCTGGAACTCACGTATGCATCCGTGCGGTTCGCGGTGACGCGATGTGGTCACTCATCGACAGCGAAAAGATCGACCACATGAGTGGTGCACCGACGGTTCTCACGACGCTCGCCGCTGCCGATGCAGCGCATCCGCTCGACCGGAGCATGACCATCACTACAGCAGGAGCTCCACCCAGCCCAACCACAATCCGGGCGGTCAGAGCACTCGGAGCCGAAATCGTGCATGTGTACGGCCTGACCGAGACGTACGGACCGTGTGCAGTCTGCGAACCTCAGGCGGACTGGGCCGCGCTCGATGAGGACACACTGGCGAGGCTGCTGGCGCGTCAGGGAGTGGGAATGCTCGCCTCCGGCCCAGTGCGGGTAGTCCGCACCCAACGCGGTCCGCATGGCGAACTCGTCGACGTCGCCAGCAACGGTACCGAGATGGGCGAGATCGTCATGCGCGGAAACATAGTCATGAAAGGGTACTTCGGCGACGATTCGGCCACCGCGGAGGCCTTCTCCGGGGGCTGGTTCCATTCCGGCGACCTGGGAGTCATGCACCCAGATGGCTACACACAGCTCATGGACCGCGCCAAAGACATCGTCATATCCGGCGGTGAGAACATCTCGACAATCGAGGTCGAGCAAGTTCTCATGTCCCACCCATCGGTGTTGGACGTCGCGGTGATCGGCGTTCCGGACACGAAATGGGGAGAACGACCCAAAGCGTTCGTGGTTCTGAAGACGGATTCCACCGTCTCCGACTCCGACCTGACGCAGTTCGTACGGGACCACATCGCGGCGTTCAAGGCGCCACGAGAAATCGTGTTCCTACCCGAGCTACCGAAGACCTCGACCGGAAAGATTCGCAAGAACGAGTTACGCGACCGCGAATGGCATGGAGAGTGCGAGCGGATCCGAGGCTGATCGCTTCTGGACAAGCGGCAAGGCCACCCCGATGACTGCAGATCGATGGTTTCGTGGACCAACCGGGTCAGGCTCCACTCAGCCAATGGCTCTCATGATCACATCAATTCGAAAGGACGCGGGCATGACAGAACATGCAGTTCGGCGTGTACTCGCCGCGATCGAGGACTCGCGTCAACGAATAATCGACGACGTGAAACGTCTGGTCGAGGTGCCCAGTGTGAATCCGAACTATCCTGGCGTCAGGTCCGAAGACTATCTCGGTCAGGAATCCGAGGCGAACCTCTTACTCCGCGACAGATTCGGCTATCTCTTCGACAGCTCCCAACTCGTCAAGAGCCAAGAAAAACGCGAGAACCTCGCTGGTGTCGTGAAGGGCGGTGGCACAGGTCGGTCGCTGTTGCTCAACGGCCACATCGACGTCGTGCCGGCGGGGAATCTCGATACATGGACAGGTGACCCCTTCGTCGCGAGCGAAGTCTCCGGCCGAATACACGGCCGAGGGGCAAGCGACATGAAGAGCGGGATTGTCGCTGCCTTCAGTGCGATCGAAGCGATCCGAACGTCAGGTATCGAGCTTGCCGGCGACCTGGTCGTTCATTCCGTGGCAGGTGAAGAATTGGGCGAGCATGAAGTCGGGACAGGTTGCGTGCTGCAGAATGGATACATTGCGGACGCGGCGATAGTCGTCGAGCCATCCGCTAGTTTCGATTCCCCGCTGACGATCAATCCAACTGCTGCGAGCTTGTTGTGGGGTCGAGTTCGAGTCGAGGGACTCGCCGGGCATCCAGGGCTTCGCCGCGAGCTGGTACGGGCCGGCGGGGCCGGTGCGCAGGCGGGCGTGAACGCGATTGACAAAGGCTACTTGGTTCTGCAAGCGCTATACGGGATCGAAGAGCAATGGGGGCTGAGCAAGCAACGCCCACTGTTCAAGCCGGGACATTTCGTCGTCATGCCCGGAACGATTCACGGACGCGGGAAAGACATCGACATTCCATTTGTCTTTGCTGAGTACTGTGAGATCGATTTCATCGTGTGGTATCCACCGGAGGACGACTCCGACGCAGTGAAGCTCGAGATCGAGAGTTTCGTCAATCGGTCGGTCTCCTTGGACCCTTGGTTGGCGGAGCACCCACCCACCTACGAGTGGCTGGTCGAGTTTCCGGGCTTCAACACCCGAGATGATCACGAAATCGTCCGCACTCTCGGTAACGCTCACGAACAAGGGACCGGCAGCACAGCAATAGTCGAAGCTTTCCCCGCCGCCTGCGATGCGACATGGATTGCGCGAACAGACATCCCGGTTGTGAATTATGGGCCGGGCCATCTGGCAAACGCTCACAAGCCGAACGAATACTGTGACGTAGACGAAATCATCTCCGCAACCAAGAGTTTGGCGCTCACTGCACTCGATTGGTGCGATGTGAAGTAACCGTTGCAGGCATCCTCGTCGAGCTGAACAAGAACAGGGAGACCAAGTTCAACGGACTTCATCAAGTGGTCCTTGACGACAAGGGCTGCGGTCGCCACACCTAATTTAATTCATGCTCCTGTCGTCAATAACCCGACGGACGGGGTCGCCGGATGTGGTGGCGCTGGGAATCCCCYGAGTAGCAACCGACGAGCCCAGTCACGGCTCGTGTGGCGGCATCATCGACGGGCTTTTACTTTCGGGAAAGTTGCAGTCCGTTGACTGAGCAAGCACGCGCCTGTTCGAGCTGATGACAAAGTATGGGACCGAACAGACCATGACCGATCGCAAGAGTGTTGGTGGTCTTCAGGTTGCCAAGGTGCTGTACGACTTCGTGCAGAACGAGGCGCTCCCGGGTCCCGGTGTCGATTCCCGATCAGTTCTGGGGTGGCGTCGAAACGGTGATGACCGATCTGGCACCGAAGAACAAGGCGCTCCCGGCGGTGCGTGACGAGATCGCAGGGCAAGGCCGACGCCTGGCACGGCGAGCATGCCGTTCCCGACTACGACCGCGCCACCTACAAGGCGTTCTTGAAGGAGATCGGTTACATGCGACGAGCCTGCCGACTTCCCTCACGACCTCGGGCGTCGACACCGAGGTCATCATGACGGCGGGCCCAGTTGGTGGTTCCCGTGCTCAATGCACGCTTCGCGATCAATGCCTCCAACGCTCGATGGGTTTCGCTGTACGACGCGTTGTACAGCACCGACGCCATCTCCGACGAGGGCGGCGCCGAGAAGGGCACCTTGTACAACAAGGTGCTCGGATACAAGGTCATCGCGTTCGCTCGCGGGTTCCTCGACGAGGCCGCCCCGCTGTCCTCCGGTAGCCACGAATGGGATGGGGGGGTGTTCACCTATGGCGAGCAACGGTGCGGGCCTGGGTACCTCCACGAACTGACTGGGCGGTAATCAGGGGCTACTAATCACACCTGATTCCGCTGCTGCGGGCACGCGCACTCCATGCGAACGGGTGGTTGCTGCAGATCGTTCTGGTGGGCGCAGTGCCGGCGGGGGAGTGGAGTGAGTGCCTCACCGTCAGTGTTCGCAGCGTCTCGGCAAAACGCCAGCTGAGGACATTTTTTGCTCTGCAGATCGCTTTCGGAGCACCTCGACCGGCGATTCCGGGCAGGTGGGACGGAATATGCCGTGCCGAGGGTGTTACCACGGCACTCGGGCCGGCGCCGCGGTAACAGCACAGCTGGTGATCGCGAAGTTGATCTTGTGCGGACATTGATATTGATCGGAACGGCCCTCGGACTCGGCGCGGGCCTGGTGTGTACCAGCTTGTTCGCCTGGTGGTTGTCGTACCCGGTGCGCTTCACCACGGGGTACGTCGGGTCTGGCGCCGGGCGCATGGAATCGGTGGACCCCATCCCGTTCCTGGTGGCCGGCCTGATTATCAGTGCGTGCCTCGGCGCGGCCGCCGGTTACGCGGCCGCCCACCGCGGCTGGCGGCTGATACGACACTGCGCCTGACGTCCGTGTGCTTGATCCGGACATTCCGGTCCCGGTTCTGCGGGGTGACGACCCCGACCCGGGGCCGTCACTTACACCGGGCGCGGGGCTCCTTCGTGGGCGGTGAGCAATAGGTGGTCGAACTGGGTGCGCAGACTCGCGCCGGATTCGCACTGGCCGAATCCGGCGACGATCTGTTCGGCGAGGATGCGTAGCCGGGTGTTGGTCTGCTGGGAGCGCCAGATGAGGATGTCGAACGCCCGGTCGGCGGAGATACCGTAGACCAGCATCAGCGCTCCCTTGGCCTGCTCGATTACCGCCCGTGACTGTTCGAGTTCGGCGACAGCTTCGTCGACCGACTCCTTCACTTCGTCGCGGTAGGAGTCGGTGAGGTCGATGTAGAACCCGGTTGTGCCGACCACGGCACCGGTGTCGTCGCGCAACCGGTCGCCGACTACGACGACCTGGTGGATCTTGCCGGTGGTGTCGAGAATGCGGTGTTTGCTGCTGAACGGTTCGGCGGCATTGATCATCCGGTCCAGTAGCCGCGCGACATTCGGGTGGTCCTCGGGGTGTTTGTGGGAGAGCAGCAGCTCGGTGGTCGGGACGATCTCACCGGGCTGGTACCCGTGCATCCGGGCGACGGCATCGGACCATTCCCAACGCTGCCCGTCCAAGAAGAAGCGAAAACTGCCCACCCGCTGCGGTTCCCCACCGAATACCTGCTCTGAGTTCACGTCCTATTTCTAGCGCATCGCGGTAGCCGGAGAGTTGCCGTGGTCCCGTGGCCGAGACGGCCTCCGGCCGCGTCGCGACTCGGCGGCGCAGAAGGCGTCAACAGTGCTGCGGCAGGGAAGGGTTGGCGCCGACACGGTCGGTGAGGTACAACCTTGACAAGGGTCGAGCCCTTCGTGATGCTGAAGTCCGGCAGCGCCGTCCGACGTGCAGGCGCTGACCGAGTACGCCAATCAGTACCGGCCGCTACAAGTCTCCCTGTACGTTCCACTGGTTGCCGAGCTCCCGAACGGCGCCACCGGCAAGGTCCTCGAGCACGAACTGCGCCGAGGCTGAATTCGCTCCGGCTCATCGCCGCTACGGCGGAGAGATGAGCCGGATCACCCCATCGAGTATCAGCTCGATCTTGTCTGCGCCGAAGTTGTGGGGCTCGAGGGGGGCGATGATCGCCAACCCGTCACCCATCGCCCCGATTTGATCGACGAGGATCACCGCGGATACGTCATCGCGGATCGTGCCGCGCCGCTGGCCTTCCCGGACAACGTCGGCGAAGCGCGCACGATAACTCGCGTATCGCCGAGCGATGGTCTCCCGCAATTTCGCGTCGAATTGCGTATTGGCCAGCAGTTGCGACATCACATGGGAGAATTCCGGTTCCCCGACCGACATTTCCAGCCATTGCTGCAGCAATCCACGAATGTCTGCCTCCGGTGCGACGGCATCGAGCAGTGTGTCGTACCGGTCGAAGCGGCTTTCCGCGAGCGCGTGGACGAGGTCGCTCTTGTTGGCGAAATAGTAGGTCACCGCCCCCGTCGTATATCCAGCGCGTTCGGCGACTTTTCGAAGCGACGCTCTCGCGAACCCCTGCTCGGCGATGACGCTGGTTGCCGCTCTGAGCAGCTCCGCCCTCTTCTCCTCGTGATCGCCTACCGGGCGCCCGGGTCCTCGCATCGGGCGTGCCGTGTGTTCGGCACCACCCGGGTCGTTCGTCTGCGTCAGCATGGTCCCATCATCACATCGACGCCGCCCCGGATCGACCCGCAGGCATCTGCACGGTGCCGAGCAGCCTTCCAACGTGGTTTCGGTTCCTGGCGACAACGGGCCGCCGGGCCTTTCCAGACCGGGCGGCCCGCTCGTACGCGACTGTGGTCAGTCGGCAGGTCGCAACTCGCGCGCCGAGACTTCTTCCAACGACTTGTTGGCCGTCTTCGGGCCGAACCCGAACACCGTGATCGCGGACACGATGTACACCGCGGCTGCGCTGATCATCAGGCCCGACCGGTCGAGACCCCATTCGTCTGCGCTGTAGATGGCGGCGCCGAGCACGCCCGAGAGAACGCCACCCAGTCGGCCGAGACTGAAAATGACGCCGGTGCCCAGACCTCGGGCCTCGGTGGGCATTGTTTCGGGAATGTAGGCGTAATAGACGGAAAACACGACCCCGGTGAGAATGCCCGCGGCGCCGCCCGCGATGGCGACCACGACATTGCTGGTAGCGAGGCCGAGCGCCAGGATCGGGAGCGCCGAAGCCGCCGACGACCAGAGAATGAGCGTTTTACGCTCCATCCGGTCGATCAGCAACACGGTGACTAGTGGAGTGAGCGCATACACGAGCGACCAGACGAACTGGAGTGTGTAGGCGTCGGTCTCGGAGTATTGCAGCGAATCGATTAGCACATAGACCGACCAATTCTGATACATGTAGAGCCCGAGCGTGGCGCCGAACCAACCGAAGCCGACGACGGCGACCAGCCGGAGCATTTTCTTGTTTCGCACCAGTTCGCGCAGGGTGTATTGGGTGCCGGTTTCGATGCGTACGACGGGCTCCGGCAGCGGTTTACCCGCGTGCCGGGCCCTGCCTTCGAGGTCGGCGACCTGCTTGTCGGCGGCGTCGAGATCTCCTTGGCCGACCTGCCAGCGCACCGATTCCGGGAGCAACAGACGGACGGCGGGGGCGATGAGCAAGCCGATTGTGCCGAAGAGGAACAGGTAGCGCCAGGTTCCCGGCGCGCTGTTGGGCAGCATGTACAGCGACAGGGCGCCGAGGATGGGGGCAGTGAGAGTGAAGGCGATCGTGGCGATGGCGACGAAGCGTCCCCGCGATTTCGACGGGAACATCTCGGCGATGTACACGAGCAAGACCGAGGTCGCTGCCTGCACACCTATGCCGGTGATGATCCGGGAGACCAGGAGCCAGGAGTATTCGGGCATTGCCGCCGACATCAGTGAGGCGAGGGAGTAGACCACTGTCGCCCACACCAGCACCGTGCGGCGTCCGAACCGGTCGGCCAGTCGCCCGCCGATGAGCGCGCCGACGAGCATGCCGACGAAGAAAGCGCTGCCGATGGTGCCGATCTGGCCGGTGGTGAGATCCGCGTCGGATTGCAGTGCCGGTGCGATGTAGATGAAAAGCCCGTTGTCGTAATACTCGATCATCAGATTGATCGCGATGAGGGCAATCCACAGGATGTGTGGTTTCAATACCGGGAGCCGGTCCAGTCGGGCGACGATTTCGGGCCCGTACAGGGGTGGGCTGACACGGTCGGAAGTGGTGGGCTGCTGTGTCAAGGTGTGCTCACTGATGTCGATCACACCGTCGCGGTGTGATGGGGATGGAGGCGTCGACACGTGG
Source organism: Rhodococcus sp. P4_B6 (assembly GCF_056402215.1). NCBI lineage: Bacteria > Bacillati > Actinomycetota > Actinomycetes > Mycobacteriales > Nocardiaceae > Rhodococcus > Rhodococcus sp. P4_B6. The sequence goes on from NZ_JBFUHV010000135.1 coordinate 15,788, forward strand.
GGGACGCCTGCGAGCGGAACGGTCTCCCTCGCCGGGGCTCCGGCCCTCTGCTCTTCGGGTGACGCACGCCACATTATCGACTCACCATGATTAACGCAACAGTGGTTATGTAAACTCCGAGTTGCCGGCCGCGGAGGCCGGCCCGTCATGAGCTGGTCGGCGGGCGGACCCTGAGAAAGTGAGCAGGTGAGGTGGATGGACATATCGCAGGTCATCGGAATTCCGTTGCGTTGGAACGACGTCGATGCCTATCGGCACGTCTCGCACATGGCCCTGGTGGCAATCCTCGACGATGGCCGCGGCCGCTGGCTCGACAGCGTCGTCGGCTCCCTGGTTCCAGACTGGGGGTATGTCGTCGCCCGGCTCGAGCTGGACTTCCGGGCCCCCGCCTCACTTGGCGAACGGGTGCTCTGCGGCTCGTTCGCGGTGGAGCATGTCGGCTCGTCGAGCATCCGGCTGCACGAGCGACTGACGACCAATTCGGGCACGGTGGTGGTCGAAGCTGTCAGCGTGATCGTCGCCTGGGATCAGGACCAGGCGGTCGGCCGCCCACTGACCGGTGAGGAGAAGGCGGCGCTCACTCGCGAAATAGCGCCAGCTCACGGGCCCTGAAATTTCTGACGACATAGTTGTGCAAACCGTCCTGGTTTACCGCAGTGATCTGCGCACCAGGGATTCTGATTCGGTCGCCACGATGTGGGGCCGAACAATGACTGCCATCGCCGACCCGTTCTTTCTGCTGTCTGGGGGAGTTCACCGAAATCTTGTCCGACGGCACGGCGGTGATCGTGCGACTCACCGAGGAATTGGCGACCTCAGCCCTTCTCTCGGTTCGGCGCCGTAACACCGTAAATGTGTGGGTGTCGGGTTCGGGCGAGGTCGAACTCGCGGGCACCGGAGCCGATGTCAGCTGTGAGCCGTCGCTTCGGTCCCGGCCGATCACCCATCGGCTGCATAGATTGTGCGCGATGTCGGCCGTGGCGCCCTGGGCTGCAAGGTGTCTGGTGGCCGACGACGCCGAGATGGCCTGGCGGGCCCCGCGCCGATCTGGTTGAGGTGATCGCGCCCGCCCACGGAGGTCGTCTGCGTGGAGCACGCGCTGTATCCGCTCGAGGTGTCAGCGCCTTCGACAGTGGGCGGGCCGGGACGATTTTCACCCCGTAGGCCATTTACAAAACGACTGTTGTGCAAATATTGCCTAGCGGTTAGCGTGGTCTGCGTCACCCACTAGGAAATTAGGAGACCCCCATGATCGACGAATCCGTCAAGAAGGCCTTCTGGGAAGACGGCGCTACCGTTGTCCGCAACTTCCTCAACCCGGAACAGCTCGCGGAGCTGTACGAGGTCTTCAAGTGGAATGTGGCCAACCCGGGCCCGTTCGTCTTCCGTCGTCTCGACGGCACGAGCCTGCAAACCCACATCGACAACGCCAACCCGGCCGCCAAGGAACGGCTCGACGAATTGATGACCAGGCTTCCGTTCGGCGAATTCTTCGCCGAGCTGTGGGACTCCGAGCACGTCTGGTACTACGCCGAAGAGGTGTTCGTGAAGGAGAACGGCGCGAGCGGTCGCGGCCCTTTTCATCAGGACACCTCGAATCTGCCGTGGGCGGGCCCGGACTGGGGCAACGCCTGGATCTCGTTCCAGCATGTCCCCAAGAAGAACTCGCTGGAAATCGTGCGTGGCAGCTGGAAGGGCATCGAGTACGACGGTGCCAGCTTCGCCAACGCCGACGATCCCACCGAACCGCTGTACGGCGACGGATCGCTGCCGCGGCTGCCGTGGATCGACAAGGACCTGGAAAAGGACCCGAGCTCCTGGGATCTCGTCTCGTTCGAAGTCAACCCCGGCGACGTGGTGTTCCTGCACCCCCGCTCGCTGCACGGCGGCGCCGCCGTCGACGCCGAGTGCCCCGATCGCCACACCCTGGTGCTGCGATTCTTCGGTGACGACGCGACGTTCCGCGAACTGCCGAAGTCGAACCCGCGCTACGCGCGCAACGGGGTGCTGTTCACCGACGAGATGGCGAAGCTGAACGCCGGCGACGCGTTCCGCTCGCCGGTGTTCCAGCAGCTCGTCTAATCCATCCCAGAACAGGAGACCTTTCCCGATGTCGAAGCGTCAGAACTTCAATCCCGGACCGCGTGCAGAGCGTTACCACAATGACCTGCATTTCTCGACGGCCACCCGCGTCGGTGACCTGATCTGGGTGTCCGGTCAGGTCGGGATCGACCCGGCCACCTCGGCGCCCGCCGACGGCATCGAGGCCCAGGCCCGGTTCGCGTTCGACGGCGTCAAGCAGGCCCTCGAAGCGGCCGGGTCCTCGATGGACAACATTCTCGAACTGCTCACCTATCACACCGATATGGCCCGTGACGGTGAAACTTTCGGCCGGGTCAAGGACGAATACATCAAGGAACCGTATCCCTGCTGGACCGGCATCGGAGTCACACACCTCGCCCGCCCGGAGCTGCTGTGTGAAGTCCGCGTCGTCGCCTATGCCAACGACTGAGGAGCGGTAATGAATTCGACGCAGTCACGCCGGGTCGGACTCTACGGAACCGGACGCGCCGCCGCCCAGCTCGTCGGCGCCATCGAGGCGAGCCCGCACACGCTGACCACCGCCATCGTCTTCTTCGACGAGCAGGCCGGCCAGGACATCGGCACACTCACCGGGGGTCGAGCCACCGGGATCACGGCGACCACCGACCTCGAGGGCGCGATCCGCTCCGGCGACTTCGACGTCCTGGCCTACGCCGGCCTGAAAGGCGAAGTCCTGCACCGGGCGATGGAACTGTGCGCCGATGCCGGTGTCGACCTCGTACACGCCTGCTTCGTCCATCCCCGGGTCAAGCTCGATCCCGAGATGTACTCGCGGTTGCAGACGCGCGCCGAGGGAACCGGCGCGCGCATCGTCGGCACCGGCATGCTGCCTGGATTCTGGCTCGACGTGCTGCCTGCGCTGCTGAGCAGTGCGCTGCCCGCGCCGGTCTCGATCATCGGCGAATCCTGCTCCGACATCACCGCGTGGGGCCGAGGCGTCCTTGCCGACGAGATGGGCCTCGGCACACTCGCAGACGGTCAACCCGGTCCTGTGGGCGGGGTGCTGCACGAATCCGCGGAGATGATCGCCGATGTCCTCGGCCTCACCGGGTACGAGTCGAAGGTGTACGGCGGATACGTCACAGCCGACGCCGCCACCGAGGTGGCGGGCATCCAGATCAGCCCGGGCGACAGGGTGGGTTTCGACGAGGCCGCGATGGTGGTCCACGACGGTCGCGAACGCGTCCGCATCGCATGGAAGGGACTGCCCAAGGGGTCTTTCGAGGGCTACGAGCGCTCGTTGACGGTCACCGCGATCGGCGGCGACGGCTCCGAGTGCACCCTGAGGATCACCCCGGCACTCGATCCCTACCCGGGTACCGCCGCACGCATCGTGCACGCCGTCGGCGCGCTCGGGGCGCTGCCGGGCGGCCAGCACACCCCCATGCAACTCGGTATCTGAACCAACAAGGTAAGGCGTGGGCGCTGTGCGCCGCGCGAACTACGACGACCACGAAGCCTTCGAAAGACCGCCCGCGCCTTCATCGACGCCGAGGTCGTGCCGGTCTTCGGCGAGTGGCTCGTCGCAGGCATCGTGCCGAGGGACTTCTATCGCAGAGTAGCCAAGGAGATGGCCAGGGCCGGAGTCACGTTCGGTGGATCGCCAGTGCACATCTGTGCCTGCCGTACATCACCGAACACGCTCGGCCGACGGCACACACCACGATTGCCCGCTCTACGCCGACAGTCGCGGCGGCACCAGCGAAGTCATGCGCTCGATCATCGCCAAAGGCATGGGTCTCTAGGTTCCATCCGAAACACAAGGAGTGCATCATGAACGGGAGTTCGCTACCGGCCGAAGACGCCGACACCAGATACACCACTTTCACCGGCTGGGTCGACCGGCCCACCGACCTCACCGCACCACTGGACGCCACGATCAGCTGTGACGTCGCCGTAGTCGGCGGCGGTCTCGGCGGCATGGCGACCGCGCTGCGACTGGCCGAGCGGGGCGTCGATGTCGTCCTGCTCGAATCGGATTTTTGCGGCTATGGGGCGAGTTCGCGCAATGCCGGACAGATCTCGGCCAAACCGACCGGTGAGCCCCAGATCCTGGCGAAGGTAAACCCGCAGCTGCTGCGTGACCTGGTCCGGTTCGCCGGGTCGTCGGTGCAGTTCGCGGAGGACCTGATCAAACAGCTCGGTATCGAGTGCGACTACGAAGCGGTCGGCAATGTCGGGGCGGCAGTCACCAAGGGGCAGATGCGCAAGGCGCTACGCGACGCGCAAGCGCTGTCCGACGCCGGTGCGACACTGCAATTCGGGGACCAGCACGAACTCGGCCTGCCCGACACCTTCCTCGGCGGCCTGCTGACCCCCGCCGGCGGCACGATGAACCCCGGCATGTTCACCCTCGGTCTCCGGGCGGCCCTGCTGGAATCGGGGGTGCGGGTATTCGAGCAATCGCCCGCACAGTCGGTGGACGACATCGGTTCCGGCGCAACGGTGACTACCCCGCTCGGCCGGGTGCGCGCGAAGAAGGTGGTGCTGGCCAACAATGCGTGGGCGCCCGAACTCGCGATCACGCCGCAGCGGCTGTCGCGGCCGGTGTGGGTCAACATGATCGAGACCGCACCGGTCGAGCGCGAGCGTATCGAGGCGACCGGCTGGACGAGCCGTTCGGGCTTGGCGACCAAGCACAACGTAATGGAGAGCTATCACGTCACCCCGACCAACACGATCGCCGTCGGGGTGCGTCGGCTGCAGATCGGGAAGAACCCGATTTCCGACCGCATCTCCGATCCCGTAGTGGTGGCCGACCTCACCGATGCCTTCCGTGCGCGGTTCCCGTCGCTGCGTGATGTGCCCGTGACCAAGACCTGGGGTGGCTGGATCGCCATGACGTCCTCGCGGGCGCCCGTGGCCGGTAAGGCGTCGAAGAACGTCTACTACGCGATCGGTTGCAACGGTCACGGGCTCGGCCAGGCACCCTACCTCGGTAGCCTCCTCGCCGATCGCCTCACCACCGACGAAATCCACCCGGACATAATGCCGTGGTGGCAGTCGGAGAACCACTTCCCCCGTTCGCTGTACCTGCACAACCCGGTGCTGCGGGCGGCGTGGCTGGCGGACCGGATCGGCGACCGCCGCGCGGGCCGTTAGTGGATGGTCGTCGCGGGGCGGGCCCCCGAGCTCGCGACAAACCGAACCGGCTGGTCCAGAGGTCGCGACTGGGTCCATGCGTGGTGTTCGGCGCGCTGCGAGACTTGAATATCAGCCGTCGGCGGCGCTTGGCGTTGTGCCGCTGGCTGTCGGTCGGGTGACCGCGGCCCCAGTCGTCGACGACTAACCCCCGTCTCGGACCGCGCGCAGGTGCAGGCACACCTCGTCGATCGCTTGCTTGGCCTGAGCGAACGCGCCGATCTCGGTGACAAAGCCGTGGAAGACGCCGGCATACCTGATCAACGAGACGGGTACGCCGTCGCGCCCCAACTGTGCCGCGTAGGCCTCGGCGTCGTCCCTGATCGGGTCGACCTCCGCGGTCAGGATCAGGGCAGGCGGCAGACCGCGCAGCGACTCGGCGCGCATCGGTGCGGCGAGATGGTCGCCGCCCGAGTGGTGCTCGCCGACGTATTGCTCCCAGAACCAGCGGGCGTCCGCGGCGCTCAGCATCGGTGCGTCGGCGAATTCCGACCACGACGACGCGGTGAATGTCTCGTCGACGGCGGGGTAGGCGAGTACTTGCGTCACAGGGAGGGTGCTGTGCTCGTCGCGTCGGTACAGGCACAGGGCGGCTGCGAGATTGCCGCCCGCGGAGTCGCCCCCGACGGCGATGTAGCCCGGATCGATACCGAACTCCGATGCTGTCCGGCTCAGCCACGCGTACGCGTCGACGCAGTCTTCCAACGCGGCCGGGTAGGGGTTTTCGGGAGCCAGGCGGTAGTCCAGTGACACGACCGTCCATCCGGATCCGGCGGCGATCGCGCGGCACAGCTCGTCGGCCCCGTCCAGGGTCCCCAGGACGAAACCTCCGCCATGCAGGTAGACCAGAGCAGGACTGTTGCCCTTCGCACCGGCACTGTCCGCGCGGTACAGGCGAGCCCGGATCGAACCCGCACGGGTCGGCACGGTCAGTTGTTCGACATGGTCCAGCGGCGTGATCGGCTCGGCGGGCGATGCCGTGTTCAAGAGCGCTCGGGCCTGTTCCGGTCCCAGCTCACGAACGGGTTTCTGCAGCACGCGGGTGATGATCTGGGCCACGGTCTGAGCCTGGTCGTCGAGCAGATTCCACCAGGTGGGAGCGTCGTCGTTCAATGGGAAACCTCGCAAGTCGTTGACAAGTAGTGATCTGTGCCTCACCATCATAGTCACGTGATCCAGTCGTTTGACAGTGACACGTTTTCCATTGGGATCCGCTGCTGACGGGTGTACCGCGCACACGATCTCGTCGAATCGAAAGGACAGAAGGATGACCGAAACGACGATCGGCCACGCGACACGCGGGGCTGACGCGGTCGGTGGGCTCGACATTCGGATCGAGGACGATGCGAGTCCGATCGTCCGGCTGATCGGTCGGACCATCGCCGATTCCGTCCGCGCAAACGGTGCGGACTCCGTCGTGGCGACGGTGGCAGGCACTGTGGCCGTCCGCTCGCACGACACCCCGCAGGCTGCGACGATCAGCATCTCTGACGGTGTCGTCGCGGTATCGAGCGGTGTGTTCGTCGAGCCCGACCTCACGTTGACCGTCGACTTGAACGGCCGGTTCGCCCTGGTCGGTGAGCCTGTTGTCGCAGGCGACGACGATCTCGCTGCCGCGGCGCTGGCACTGCTGGCGCCGCCGCTGCCGGGCTGGAAGGTCGCCGCGGATTCGTTCTGGGCCGCGGCCCGGTCGGTGCCGGGGATCCCCGACATGCTCGTCGCGATCACGGAGGGCCCCGAGGGGCTGGATCAGCACGTCGTCGGCGAGGGCGAGACCCACTATGTGATCGCCGGGCCACCGGAGCTGCTGGCCGGCATCTTCTCGGGCGCCGACGACCTGATCGCCGCCCTGTCCACCGGTCTGATCGGCGTGCGCGGCACGTTCTCTCAGCTGTCGGTGCTGGTCGCCGCATCCTGGAAGGTTCGTTACGATGTCTGAAACCACCTACACCGCAACAGAGCTCGAGACCCCCGTGCACACGGTCCGGCTCGAGTCCACCAACCACGACGGCAGCTTCCTCGGCAAGAATCTGGCACCCAAGAAGTTCGCCGCGAGCGCGGGCTCGGGCTTCGCGATGGCCGACCTCCTGTTCGGCCTCGACCTGGGCAACGCCCCGACCTTCGGCTTCGCCTTCCCCGAGTGGCGTGGGCACGTGTCCGACGTGCAGTTCCGGCCTGACATGTCGACGCTGGTGCAGTGGGAGCCGGGTCAGCAGTCCGTGATCGGTGATTACTGGCAGGCCGACGGCAGCCCCATCGGGACCTGTCCGCGCAACCTCGCCCGAAAGTTGGTCGACCGACTCGCCACGCGCGGTTTCACGGCAACCGTTGCGGTCGAGATCGAGGCGACTCTGTTCGAGGAGTCCATCCACGAGGCCCGGGAAAAGGGATATCGCGACCTGACCCCACTCGGCGGTTCAGCCGGAACCGCGTACCACCTCGCGAAGTCGAAGGACTGGATCGACTACATGTCGGCGGTCGCCCGTCGCCTCGACGAGATCGGCATCGAGTGGGAAGCGTGGAGCGACGAGGACGCGGCGGGTCAGGTCGAACTCAACCTGGTTCCCGGCGACCCGATCTCGGTCTGCGACAACTGGGCTCGCGCCCGGCAAGTGATGCGCGAGGTGGCCTTCGAGCGCGGTCACACCGTCACCTTCATGGCCAAGCCGACCGCGGGCTACGGCCAGGCCTCGCACGTCAACCTGTCTCTGCAGCGCGACGGGGTCAACGCCTTCTACGCCGAGGACGGGCCGTCGCCCACGATGCGGCACGCGGTCGGCGGACTGCTCGCGACCATGCGCGGGGCGGCATCGGTCATGCTCCCGCAGATCACCTCGTACCGCCGCCTGGTCGACTTGAGCGGCCCGCCGACGACGATTACCTGGGGCATCGCCAACAAGAGCACCGCGGTGCGCGCAGTGTGCGGTCACCCGGCGTACTCCCGCCTCGAATACCGCGTTCCCGGCGCCGACGCGAACCTGTACCTCGCGGTCGCGGCCATTCTCGCCGGTGTGATCGCCGGCCTCGACGGCGAAATCGAGCCACCCGAGCCGGTCAGCGACCTGGCGTGGTGTGTGCCCGACCTCGAGCGGCTGCCGAACACCATCACCAAGGCGGCCGCCGCGCTGGAGACCGACCTGATCCTGCGCGAGCAGCTCGGCGACGAGTTCGTCGACTACTGGGTCGGTACCCGGCGCTGGGAGTGGATGCAGTTCCACACCGCAGGCGGTGATCCGTTCGCCGAGCTCTCCGAATGGGAGTCGGCGCGATACTTCGAGTTCCCGTGAGCGCGGGGAACGCGACGCCGGGCGCGATCCGGCCGATGATCGGCATCACCGGCCGACGGGTCCGGCTGGGGCTGATCGACGGGCTGGACAAGCGCTACGGTCACCTGCTCACTGACACCTTCATGTCCGACTTCTCGGACCGGATCGCCAGGGCCGGAGGGATTCCGGTGAACCTGCCCTACGATGCCGACCCGGAGGCACTCTGCCATTGGCTGGCGGGTGTGGTCATCACCGGAGGCCAGGATGTTCATCCCGCGTACTGGGGTGGGGATCTGTCGGTGGTCCGTGACGTGGATCCACGGGATAATCCGATGATCCACGACCCCGAGCGGGACGAGTACGAGATCGCGCTCGTGCGTGCCGCACTCGCCAGACATATCCCGGTGCTCGGGGTGTGCCGGGGCCTGCAGGTCCTGAACGTCGCTCTGGGCGGCACGCTGATCGCGGACCTGCCGCCCGGCTCCGTCGGGCATCAGTCGAGTTCGCCCCCGCTCACCGACGGTGCCGACGACCACAAGGTGACGTTCGAGCCCGGCTCGATCGCGGAAGGTCTGTTCGGTGCCGGCGCGGTGACCAACTCGTGGCACCACCAGGCGGTCGACCGCTGCGGGACCGGCCTGGTGGTCACGGGGCGCACGGCCGACGGCGTCGTCGAAGCGGTCGAGCTGCCGGGGGCCGCGGTGCTCGGTGTCCAGTGGCATCCCGAGTGGATGGAACG
>NZ_JBFUHV010000136.1:0-24651 GCF_056402215.1 Rhodococcus sp. P4_B6
TTGCCGGCGGTCACCGACCCGCCCTCCTCGAACGCCGGCCGCAGCTTCGCCAAGGTCTCGAGGGTGGTGTCGGGCTTGGGATGCTCGTCGACCTCGACCGTCTTGGGACGCCGGCCCCCGATCTGCACCGGGGTGATCTCCTCCGCGAACGCCGCCCGCGCGGCGTCGGTGGCGGCGCGGCGCTGGGATTCGACGGCGAACTCGTCCTGCTGCTCCCGGCTCATGTCGTACGTGCGGGCCACGGCCTCGGCGGTGCGGCCCATGTGCACCCCACCGAACGGGTCGGTCAGAATCGCGACGGTGCCGTCGACCAGTGTCCGGTCGCCGAGCTTGTAGCCGGAGCGCGCCGAGAAGTCGTAGAACGGCATCCGCGACATGCTCTCGTCGCCGCCGGCGAGGGCGAAGTTCACCCCACCCCAGCGCATCTGCTGCGCCGCCGACCACACCGCCTGCAGACCGGACCCGCACAGCCGGTTGACGGTGTACGCCGGCGTCTTCTCCGGAAGTCCGGCGGCGAGGGCGACGCGGCGGTCGGCGGGGCCTGTATCAACGTCGAAGGGGGCGGCACCGGTCGGCGCCGCCCCCTTCGAGGAATCACACCGGGACGACGTCGTCTTCGAGGTGATTTTCCCGCACTTCGTCGGTCTGGAAGCCGGAGGCAACCGACCAGTAGTAGCCTGCGAGGCCTGCGACCGTCACCGGGATCAGGTCCCAGCCTTCACCGAAGGCGGGGTGGTCGAGCGGCCCGTAGCTTCCGTAGAAGGACAGGAAGAGCACGGCCACCAGCAACGTGACGAACCAGGTCGACCGGGAAACATGCACGCGGCCAACGGTGTTACTCATCAGGTAGAGGACGATCCCGCCGACGGCGAGCACTGCCGTGCAGGCCACCAGATAGGCGGGGGTATCCCAGGCGCCTTCTCGCTGGCCGCCGCTGACCGTCATGAACCATCCACCCTGCCAGCTCACGAAGCCCCACGCCGCGAGGAATACTGCGGACCAGCTGTACGCGCGAGCGCGGGTGATCCAACCCTGTCGTACGGCGATGTATGCGACGTATGCCGGGGTACCCGCGAAGACCACGATGGCCAGGTTGAGGACGGTCGAGAAGCCGGCGACGTACACCAGGATCAGGGTTGCCACGAAGCTGGCGGGCGCCCAGAGTCCGGCATTTCGGAGGCGGAAGGGACGCGGCAGGTCCGGGGCGGTGCGGCGGAGAACCATCATGCTGGAGCTGCCGACGAGGTAGCTCAGCAGCAGTGCCACCGACACGATGGAGACGAGGCGGTACCAGCTCGGCAGCGGGAGCAGGAACAGGCAGGACACGGCGAAGGAGACGAGCAGCGACATCCACGGCACGGCGAATCGGTTCAGTCGCTGCAGCAGCGACGGTGCCATGTCGTGCTCGGACAGTGCGTAGGTCGACCGGGTGGCACTACCGAGGAACACCCACCCGGTTGCGGCAGGGGAGACGATCGCGTCGATCAGGAGCAGTGTGCCGAATCCGCCGAACCCGGCGGCGATCAGGGCCTGGAACAGTGGTGCCGATGCCCAGTCACTCGACAGCAGCGATCCCCATTGGCCCGGTGCCAGGCCGGCGGCGGCCCAGTCCAGTGCTCCGATGAACGCAACCTGGAGCAGCACGTAGACGACCATCGGGATGAGGATGGATGCGGCGATGGCGATGGGGATGTTGCGTTGCGGGTTCTTGCATTCGCCGCCGAAGTCGAGGACCTGGCGGAAGCCGAGGTAGGCGAAGGCGATACCGGTGGCGGGGATGGCGTGGAGGACGCCGTCGAAGCCCATGGCGAAGAATCCGGTCTCGGTGAAGTTGGAGCTGCGGAATGCGGTGAACAGCAGGATGAAGGTCAGCGTCGGGATCGCGATCTTCCACAGCGTGATCCAACGGTTCGCTTCACTGAGCATTTTGATGCCGAAGATGTTGAGGACGGTGAAGACGGCGAGGATGGCGACACCGGCGAGGATGCCCCTCGGCCAGGTCAGGATCTCGAGCCCGTCGACCTCGTGCATTAACCCGAGTTCAGGCCAGTTGCTGCTGACATAGGTCAGCACTGCCTGGGCCTCGAGGGTAGTGACCGCGACGGTGGCGATCCAGTACGCGCCGCCGACCAGCCAGCCGGTCATCATGCCGTGCGACAGACTCGGGTACCGGACCGGTCCGCCCGAGCGGGGGAGCATGGCGCCCAGTTCCATCCAGGGCATCGCGATGACACCGAAAAGTAGAGCTGCGAGTACCCAGGACAAGACTGCGGCCGGTCCTGCGGCCCCTGCGGCGGACAGAACGGCGAACAACCACCCGGAGCCGATCTGCGCACTCACACCGAGGAAGATCAGGTTGGTCAGGGACATCGAGCGCGTCAATTTCTCCGACGACGCTCCCGGGGCGGCGATGCCACCCGATGGTGCGGATGAAAGTGCCATGAGTTTCCTGTTTCGTGATCAGCGGCGCCGGCAGTTTCTTCGGCACATGAGCGCTGAGGGGAGGGAGGGCGGGGGTGCCCTGCATCCGGTTCGGATTCGAAATCCGAAGCGCCGGAGGAGGACAGATCGAAGATTACAGGGCGTTGGTGACGGAGAACACAGTCACCTGAGAGCGTTCATCCTGAGTGATGGCAGCGAGTGCATTCGCTTACCTCCGGAGTCGGAAGTGTTCTCGCCCTGTGACTCTGCCGGGCCGAAAGGGCGCGGACAGAAGGGGATCTGGGAGTCTTGCCACGTCGAGGACGGGCAACCTGGAGCGGGGAGATTACTCCCCGGCCAGAGGAAGGCAGCGAGTGCGTCATTGAACTTGCCGCCTCCCCCTGGCTTTTCGGGGTTGGGCGCGGCGATGGCGTGGTGCATTGTTGCCCGCACCATTCGCCGTGTCCGATTCTCGATGCGGCCGTCGGCAGGACTGAGGCCTGGCCGGTGACCTGGAGGGTTCGGGCGGGAGCCGTACCCCTACGCCGGTCAGAAGACCAGCGACACCGAATTCTCGATGGCACCGGTCTGGAATCGGGTCAGGGACAGCTCGGACAGGTCGATGCTGGTAATGGCCCCGGTGGTGACCTGCTCGGTGACGAGTCGACCGATCTCCGGCGCCTGGATCAGGCCGTGCCCGGAGAAGCCACATGCGTTGATCCACTGCGGTTCTCGTGGGTCGGCGCCGACGATGCCGTCGTGATCGGGGGTGTTCTCGTAGGTGCCCGCCCAGCAGGCGCGGCGATCGAGTGGCAGCTCCACCAGCCAGGGGAAGCGGTCGGCGGCCAGCGCCAGCAACTCCTCCATCCAGGGCCAGTCGATCGCGGTGTTGTATCCGTCGACCTCGGTGGGCTTGGCGCCGGCGAAGAGCAGTCGCCTACCTTCGCTGCGCATGTACACACCCGTCGCCAGGTCCACCGTCATCGGCACGTACGAATCGAGGGCGCCCTCGGCGGTGGCGTAGACGTTGCGGCGGGAATGCACCACGGGCACGTCGAGCCCTGCGAGACCCGCGACTTCGCCCGCCCAACCGCCCGCTGCGTTGATCACATGGCGGGCCGTAACCGCGCGGTCGCCCGCCGAGACGGTCCACAGCTCGCCGGCCTTGTCGATCGCGTCCACCGGTGCCTTGAAGAAGACGTCGGCGCCCTTGCCGCGAGCGAGCGCGAGGAAGGCGTTCGTCGCACTGTGTGGGTCGATCTGCCCATCGGCCGTCCCCCAGGTGGCCCCGCCGATTCCGGCCGGGTCGAAGGGGGTGATCTTCTGGGCCCGGTCGACGTCGAGGACCTCGACCGGGACACCGTGGGCGCGTTGGAGCTCGACAGCGTGGAGCTGACGTTCCCAGTTCGCTTCCGGCACAAGGAACAGGTACCCGTTGGGCTGGTACCCGATGTCGATGCCGTGCCGGTCCTGGAAGTCGCGATAGAAGCGGATGCTGCGCCAGGACAGCTCGGTGTTGAGGCCGTCGGCCCACTGCGCACGGACCGAGGCGAACGACAGCCCGGTGCTGCCCTCGGCGGCACCGGCCTTCGCCTCGAGCACGGCGACCTTATGCCCCTGCTGGGCCAGGTGGTGTGCACAGCTGGCACCGATGATGCCGGCTCCGACGACCACGACGTCGTACACGGTTGGATTGGTCATGACGTTTCCTGTCGTGAATCGGACGTTACTTCTCGAGGTGGGGGTAGCGGTAGTCCGTCACCCTCAGGTGGTTTTCCTTCGTGGTCCGCGGGCTGGCGAAACGAATCAGGTTCCACACCGTGCCGGCCTTGTCGTTGGTGCCCGACGCGCGCGCACCGCCGAACGGCTGCTGGCCGACGACGGAGCCGGTGGGCTTGTCGTTGACGTAGAAGTTGCCTGCCGTGTACCGCAGGGCGGCGTCGGCCTCTTCGACCGCGCGACGATCCTCGGCGAACACGGCGCCGGTGAGGCCGTACGGCGTCGAGGTGTCGACCAGACGCAGTACGTCGTTCCAGTCGGAGTCCTCGTACACATAGGTGGTCAGAACCGGGGCGAAGATCTCCTCGGTGATCAGCGGCGAGTGGGGATCGGTGACCTCGAGAATTGTCGGGTCGACGAACCAGCCGACGCTGTCGTCGGTGTTACCGCCGACGACCACGGCCTTCTCGGCGCGAGCCCGCGCGAGGATCTCGGTGTGCTTGGCGTGCTGGCGGCCGTTGATGACGGCGCCGACGTAGACCTCGGGGTCGGTGGGGTCGCCGACCTTGATCTGTTCGGTCAGCGCGATGAGCCGATCCTTCAGGCGCGGCCACAGACTGCGCGGCACGTAGAGCCGGGAGGCAGCCGAGCACTTCTGGCCCTGGAACTCGTAGGCGCCGCGGATACAGGCGACTGCCAACGCCTCGAGATCGGCGCTCGGGTGGGCCAGGATGAAGTCCTTACCACCGGTCTCGCCGACCACTCGCGGGTAGTTGCGGTACGTTCCGACGTTCTTGCCGACCTCCTGCCACATGTGCTGGAAGGTCCCGGTGGAACCGGTGAAGTGGACGGCGGCGAGGTGTTCGTTGCCGAGGGCGGTGGGGCCCACGTCGCCGCCGGTGCCGTAGACGACATTGATGACACCGTCCGGCAGACCGGCTTCACGCAGCAACTGCAGAGACAGGTGGGCGACGAGCGAGGCGCTCTCGGCCGGCTTCCACACCACGGTGTTGCCCAGCACTGCGGGCCCGAACGCGAGGTTGTTCATGCACGTGAAGTTGAACGGGGTGACCGCGAAGACGAAGCCCTCCAGCGGCCGGTACTCGATTCGGTTCCACGCACCTGCCTGCGAGCCGGGCTGCGTCTCGTACATGTCGAGCATGTTCTTGACATTCGCGCGGATGAAATCGACTGTCTCGCAGGCGGCGTCGATGTCGGCCTGGTAGGTGGTCTTGGACAGTTCGAGCATCGTCGCGGCGTTGAGCTTGGCCCGCCACGGGCCGTGCTCGAGCATGTCGGCTGCCTTGAGGAAGGGGGCGACCCGCTCCTCCCAGGGCAGGGTGCCCCACCACCGGGCCGCATCGAGCGAGGCGTCGATCGCGGCCTGGGTCTCGGACGGGCCGGCCAGGTCGAGCTCACCGAGCTTCTGCGAGTGGTTGTGCGGCGCCTGGATGGCCATGGTGCGGCCGGTGCGGACCTCCTTGCCGGCGATGTTGCTCGCGACCTGGAAGTCGGTGTTGCGGATCTCGTCGAGCGCGGCGGCGATCTCCGCGCGCTCGGTCGAGCCGGTAGCGAAGGCGTAGGGATCGGTGGGGCCGATGGGAAAGAGGCCGGTACGGCCGGCGGAAATATTCATCAATCGTCTCCAGAGGGGGTGGTCGATGGTCTGACCAACGGTCCCATAGTGGTACGAGTGAGTCAATGCACAGCAGTTAACGGTTTGTTACGGCGGCCACTAAGTTTGTTAACGGCGTTACGAACGCCAGCGCCGCAGATGCCCTGCCATCGCCGCGCGGGCACCGTCACCGTCACGCGCAATGACCTTGGTGAGCAGCTCGATCACTTCGTCCCGCAGCAGCTCCGGGCTCGACGCGCTCGGCTCGACCTGCGCGAAGCTACGGGCGAGTGCGTCGTGGATGCCCGCCGAGATCGCCACGCGGACGGCATTGTGGGAAAGTCTCGGCAGCAGTTCGTGGACGGTCAGATCCAGGGCGCGCACCCGGTCCCAGTCGGTCGAGCCGGAGGAGCCCAGTTCGCGCACCTCGTCGAGGATCGTCTGCAGGCCCGCCATCTCGTCGTCCGTGGCCCGCCGGGCCGCCAGCTCAGCGTTTTCCTGCTCGAAGTCGATGCGGTAGTCGGTGAGGTCCTCCTCGGACACGGACTCGAACGCGAGGAGCATCGCCAACGCCGAGCCCATCAGGCCCGGGTCCGGGGGGTTGAAGAATGCGCCACCGCTGCCACCGAGACGTATGGTGATCAGCCCATGCGCCTCGAGTGTGCGCAGAGACTCACGGACTGTGGTCCGGCTGACCTGCAGCAACCGGGCCAACTCCCGTTCGCTCGGAAGCTTCTCCCCCGGGGCCACCCCGCCGGTCAGCAGAATCTCGCGAAGCTTAGCGACCACGTCGTCCACTGACGTCGTGCGGACCGCGGGTGAGAGCAGCGACTCGAAGTCGGCGCCGAAGGGAGAGGCTGTGGACATGGCGTATGTGTATCACAGCGGCGCCCGAGGTCATCAGCCCCAACGGGGCATGTCGACCGACACGAGACATAAGTTTCGCTTACCGCTGACGCTAGCTGAGGGCCGTTCTCTTATCTGAATCCGTCGGCGACCATCGACTGTGCAACCAGCTCCAGGGAGCGACCTTCCACCGCCCGCGGCCAGCCCGTTCGCGGTGTGACGACGCCCTGCCCTCCAGCCCGGAAGAGACGACATGAGCACCACGAACCTCGCCCAACTCCTTCTGCAACGGTCATCGGATCGACCCGATCTCCGGGTGGGCACCGTCGACGACCAGATCCTCCTGTCCGACGCGGTCCGCATCGCCGCCGCAGGTGCGCAGGAACTGCAGGAACTGGGCATTCGGCGTGATCAGCGATTGGCCATCGTCGCGAACAACTCCACCGAGTACATGCTGGTGTGGATGGCGTGTCTGCTCTCGGGCACCCCGGTGGCCCTGGTGAACCCCACGTATCCGCCGGAACTGCTCGCGCAGATGCTCGAGCGCCTGGATCCGGCCGCCGTGTTCACCGACCTCGACACTCTCCCCGCGACGATGCGCACCTTCCCACTGTCGACGGCTCGGGAGTGGGCACCGGTCGACCCGCAGTCCAGCCCCGGCCTCGACGCTGCACCGTCGGACCTCGCCTCCTTCATGCACACCTCCGGAACCACCGGGCTGCCGAAGTTCTGCGCCCAGACCCACGAGTACTTCCTGAGGTTGGGTTCGGCGATGGCCGAAGCCCTCGACCTGCAGGCAGGCGACCGGATGCTCGCTCCGCTGCCACTGTTCCACATCAATCCGATGGGATACGGCATCATCGGCGCCCTGTGCGCCGGCGCCGACGCCCTGACAGTCCGGAAGTTCTCGGCCAGCGGCTTCTGGCCGGCTGTCCGCGAGCACGGGGTGACCGCGCTGGCGCTGCACGCACCGCCCGTGGAAATCCTCAAGCGCGCCACGACGACCGCCGACTCCGGTGAACACAGGGTCCACACCATGTTCTACGCCGACCGGGAATTCATGTCCCGCTTCGGCATTCCCGTCGCCGTATCTGGATACGGCTCCACCGAGGCAGCCGGAGTGAGCCACCTGCACCGCTGGTCACTCACCGATGAATCCGAGATCCCCTCCAACGCCAGTCGATTCGGCGGACAGACCCGAGCCGACGTCGAGGACCATCTCGACGACGACGGTCAGATCTACGTACGCGAGAGCGCGCCGAACACCCTGTTCGCCGGGTACTTCCGGGACGGCGCCGTCGACCCGAGCCGCGACGAGGACGGCTGGTTCGCCACCGGCGACCTCGGCCGACGCGACGACCAGGGTGGCCTGGTGTTCCTCGAGCGGGCGGCCGAAAGCATCCGTGTCAAGGGCGAGTTCGTGCCCATCCCGTACGTCGAGGAACGACTCGGCACGATCGACGCTCTCACCGACCTCGCATTGTGGAAGAAGCCCGGTGAGCTGGTCGACGACGATGTCGTCCTCTACGTGGTCGCCGACAGCGTGCCGCTCGAGTCCATCCGCGACGCCATCGCCGATTTGCCGGTGTTCATGCGTCCCGCGCACATTGCGCGTGTGGCGACGATTCCCCGCGACGCCGCCGCCGGCAAGGTTCAGCGTCGGCTTCTGCACGAGCAGCAGGTCCTGTCCTGGACCGCGATGTCCTGACGGCCCACGATCCTCCCCTCCGCGAAAGGACGCACCCCATGACTGTCATCGCAGTTCTGCCCGGCGACGGGATCGGCAGTGAGATCCTCGACGGGCCGCTCGAGTTTCTCCGCCGGCTCGCCGCCGCCGGTGCTCCGCTCACGCTGACCGGGCCGTTGCCCTACGGCACCGCCGGTTGGCAGGCGACCGGTTCGATCCTCCCCGAGGAGACCATCGAGGCGTGCCGCAGTGCCGATGTCGTGCTCAGCGGGGCGGTCGGAACGCATCCTGGGGTCGCCGCCGAGGAGTGCCCCAATCCGGAGGCGGCGCTGATTTCCCTCCGCAACCTGTTCGACCTGCGGGTCAGTGTCCGCACGGTGTGGGTTCCACAGCTGAGCGAGGATGTCACCATCGTCCGCAACATCACCGGCGGCGCGTACGCCGATCCCAGCGAGCGCGAGGAGAGCGGCGGTGTCAGCGCCGCGGTCGACCAGCTCCGGCTCCTGCCCGCTCGTGTGGGCGAAGTATTGGAGTTGGCGGCCGGGTTCACCGGAGATGCTCCCGGGCGCCGGTACATCAGTGTCGACAAGGCCAGCGTCTTCGCGACCTCACGGCTGTGGCGTGCCACTGCCGAACAGGTCGCCGACCGGACCGGGGTTGCGTTCGATCACGTCAACGTCGATCGCGCAGCCTACGAACTGGTCAGTTATCCGCAGCTGCCCGCTGTGATCGCCACGGAGGGCATTTTCGGCGACATTCTCTCCGATATCGTCTGCGCCCGGGCCGGCTCCCCCGCTCTGTGCGGATCCGCCACGATCAACCCCGACCGGAACTTCGGGTCGGGCATCACCGCACTGTTCGAACCGGCACACGGATCCTCACCACACCGGACCGGCACCCGCCGCTCCAACCCGACGGGCGCCTGGCTCGCGCTGGCAGCACTGCTCGACTGGTGCCCCGACCTGCGGCTCCTGGGCCGGGCAACCAGGATCCGCTCGGCGCTCGAGGTGGTCCACCGGTCGGGTGTGCGCACCTACGACCTCGCCACACCCGAGCAGGAACTCGTCGACATGGATGGCTACAACGCGCGGATTCTCGACGAACTACACGCCCTCCAGCCTGCCTGAGGGTTCGGGGTGCGGGAGTCATCCCGATGAACCGTCCCGGCCACCCATCCRACATCAACCCTGACTCATCACCGATACCGAGATCACGAGCAAAGGCCGAACCATGAGTTTCTGGAGATACCTGGTCGACGAGAAGATCGCCGCCCCCGCACGCCAATTCAGCGACGACGTGGTCAAACCCGTCGCCGACGAGATCGACCACCAGGATGTGTATCCGGTGTACCTGGTCGAGCAGACAGCGAAGCTGGGCTGGAACGCGATGACCCTGCCGACCCGGTACGGCGGCCAGGGCGAGTCGATGGAGAACGCCCTCGGGGTCTTCGAGGAACTCGGAGCCGGGTCGGCGAGCCTGGGAGTCTCGCTGATCACGATCCTGCAGAGCAGCAAGATCATCGAACTCTACGGCCGCGACAGCCTCAAGGAACGGGTCCTGCCGCGGTATGCGCACGGCCTGCGCGCCTCCTACGCGCTGACCGAGCGCGGGCACGGCAGCGACATCCGCACCCTCGACACCAAAGCCCGCGGCAACGAACGCGACGGGTGGGTGCTGACCGGGGAGAAGGCATTCATCACGTCCGGGTCGCGTGCCGAGTTCTTCGTCGTGCTGGCCGAGACCCCGGTCGGGGTCTCCACGTTCGCGGTCGATCGCGACGCCCCCGGTGTCAGTACCCGGCAGACCCGGGAAGCGCAGACCTTCGGGCTGCGCAACGGCCCGCACGTCAACCTCGTCCTCGACGACGTCGAGATCCCCGGGGACGCCCTGATCGGTGTGGAAGGCAATGGGCTGCGGCAGGCCCTGGTCACCTTGTCGAACAGCCGCACCCTCGCTGCGGGCATTTCACTGGGCATCGCCCGCGCTGCGTTCGACGACGCGTTCGCGTACGTGCGCACCCGGCCCGCGTTCGACGGCAACGTGATCGACTTCCAGGGCATCCAATGGTATTTCGCTCAGGCCGCCGCGGAGATCGATGCCGCTCGACTCGTCACCTACCAGGCCGCCCGCGACCTCGACTCCGGCGGGGACTACCAGCGGTCCTCGTCCGCGGCGAAATTGCTTGCCGCCGAACTGGCCACGAAGGTCGCGAGTATGGCCGTGCAGGTCTGCGGGGCGACCGGTACCCAGGAAACCTCACCGTTCGGACGCTACTTCCGCGACGCCAAGGCCTACGAGGTGGCCGGAGGATCGTCCGAGGTCCTGAAGAACACCATCGCCAAGACCCTGATCAAGTCGGCCCGCTGACCGAACGCCGAGAGCGAGGATAGACACCCATGGATTTCGGAACGGACAAAGTCGACCAGGTGTGCCCGGCGCCGGACCCAGCCCCGCACGCGCCGCGACGGTTCGCCCTGCCCGCAGGCGCGGTGGATACCCACGCGCACGTCGTGGGGCACTCCTTCGTCCCCGAGCGCAGCTACACCCCGCCACCGGCATCCGCCGGGCAGTACCTGTCGATGCTCGACGCCGTGGGAACTACCTACGGGGTGCTGGTGCAGATCAGCGTGCACGGCACAGACAACACGGTAATGCTCGAAGCCGTCGAGGGGGCCCGTAACCGGCTGCGTGCGGTCGCCGTGGTCGCGCCCGACGTCGACGATCGCACGCTCGCCCATTTGCAGGACTCGGGTGTCGTGGGGTTGCGGCTCAACACCCTGTCGGGCGGCGGCATCGGCCTCGACCAGCTCGCCCGGTACGACGCCATTTGCGCGGAGATGGGCTGGCACCTGCAGTTCCTCACCAACACAAGGCATCTCGCCGCCGCGGCTGCAAACCTGCGCACGCTGACCGTGCCCTACGTGGTCGATCACATGGGCGACTTCGACGTCGCCGCCGGTGTCGACGCACCCGAATGGACACAGTTTCTGAAACTGATGGCAGACGGCGCGTGGGCCAAGCTGTCCGGGGCCTTCCGGATGGCGCGAACGGCGGACTATTCCGACACGATTCCGTTCGCGCAGAGCCTGATCGAGGCCGCACCCGACCGCTGTGTGTGGGGTTCGGACTGGCCGCACGTCGGGTTCTGGGGACAGATGCCCAACGTCGGCACCCTTCTGGATCTGCTCCCTGACTGGGCACCGGACCCCGCGACCCGCGAGGCGATCCTCACCACCAACGCCCACCGGCTGTACGGATTCACCCACCCCTGAGCACCGCTCACCTGAAAGGGACGCCATCATGACTCCACCGTTCGACGCGGTGCACCACGTCTGCATCGTCGTGCCCGACATCGACGCTGCGATCGCGTTCTACGAGAAGGTCGGCATCGGCGGATGGCAGGATTTCCCGCCGCTCAGCGCATTCACCGACCTCGACGTGCCGGACCTGGATGCCTTCCTGGACCTGACCTACAAGTACACCGACGCCCCGGGACTCCAGCTGCAACTGTGTGAACCCGGACCCGGCAACTCCCCGCAGCGACAATTCCTCGACCGCACCGGCGGCGGAGTCTTCCACATCGGCTTCGTCGTCGACGACGTCGACGCAGGAGCCCAGGCCGCTCGCGCCGTCGGACTCGAACCGTGGATGTACGGGCGCCGCCCCGACTCGACCGGATTCGCCTACCTGCAGACACCGCCGTCGGCCGGAGTAACCCTCGAGATCCGGCAGAGTCCGAACTCCTGACGAACCGGCCCGGCCGCCCCAAGCGCCGGGCCGGTTCGCTTGACCTCACCACGACCAACATGAGACCGTTGGTCAGACCATCGACCACCTTTCCCTATCGAGAGAGACAACCGATGAACATTCTCGTGGTCTTCGCGCACCCCGAGCGCCGCTCGTTCTGCGGTGCCCTCAAGGACACCGCGGTCCGGACCCTGACCGACCTCGGACACGAGGTGACCGTTTCCGACCTCTACGCCATGAAGTGGATCGCCGAACTGGACAGCCAGGACTTCACCGGTGAGCGAGTCGACGCCGACTACCTGGATCTTTCCCGCGAACAGGAGCATGCCTTTGCCACGCGGACGCAGGCGTTCGACATCGAGCAGGAACAGCGCAAGGTGGCCGAGGCCGATCTGATCCTCTTCCACTTCCCGGTGTGGTGGTTCTCGATGCCGGCCATTCTGAAGGGGTGGGTGGACCGGGTGTTCGCCCGAGGCTTCGCCTACTCGGCCGGCCGCAAGTACGGCAAGGGTCACTTTTTCGGAAAGAAGGCGATGATCTGCCTGACAACCGGGACCGATTCGACGCTGTACGAGCCGAACGGCATCGACGGCGACCTGCTCCACGTGCTGTGGCCCATCCACAACGGGATCCTCGCCTACACCGGCTTCACCGTACTGCCGCCGTTCGCGGCCTGGATGCCCGGCCGGGTCAGCGCCGACGAGCGGCAGGGCTACCTGGACGGATTTGCGCGACACCTGACGGCCATCGAGGAGGCCGAACCGTTGTTCTTCCACCCCTGGGAGGACTACGACGAAACCCAACGTCTCAAGCCCGGCATCAAGGCCCGCTCCGGCATCCAGTGGAACCCACGCGCCGGCCAGACATTCGAGCAGGCCGCACACGAGTACGACCAGCGCATGGCGACAGAAAGGTAATCGCCCCATGACCAGTGAATTCCAGCACCTGCATCACGTCTGCGTCGTCGTGGCAGACATGGACCGGGCCGTGGCCTGTTACGAGTCCCTCGGGATCGGCCCCTGGCACCCGTTTCCGTCGCTCGAGGCGTTCCGCCCCGACCTGCAGGCCCCCGATGTCGACGACTTCATGAAGCTCGAGTACCGGTACGCCGAACTCGGAAATGTACAACTGCAGCTGTGCTGCCCGCCCGAGGGCAACACGCTGCAACGCCGGTTCCTCGACGAACACGGCGAAGGGGTGTTCCACCTCGGATTCTCCGTCCCCGACGTCGACGCGGCCGAAGCCCGAGTCACCGCCGCCGGCCCGTCCCCGAAGTTGCGGGGCCGGTTGCCCACCGGCGCCGGCTTCACCTACTTCGATACCGACACCGCAGGCGCGGGAGTCACCCTGCAAGTCCGTGCTGCTCGCTAACCGCCGAGACCAAACCCGGCATCTCCCTCCCACCCTCCAACTCGGCCTCGGCGCGGCGGCTCTCGCCGGCTCGGGGATCTTCATCGTCCTCGCTTCCGTGTCGACCGCCACGACGATTCTGGTCCGATACCTCATCGCGGTCCCGATTCTCGCGGCTCTCGCCTGGCACGACTACCGCAAGCACGGCCCGCTGCCTCGACGGGTGCTGACCGTGCAAGTGGTCGCCGGGGTTCTGTTGGGTGTAGACATGGCGATGTGGGCGCAATCGGTCGCCCTCGTCGGAGCCGGCGTCTCCAGCGTCCTGGTCAACATCCAGGTGGTCGTCGCTCCCCTGCTGGGGCTGTGCATCACGGGCAAACGGCCGTCGAAGGCCTACATCGTCGCGGTCCCGTTCCTGCTGTCCGGAGTGGCCCTCACCACTGGTATCGCGCAGCCCACGGCCGACCTCCACACGATCGCGTACGGATCCGTGCTGGCCCTGGTCGCTGGGATCTGTTACGGAGCCTACGTCTTCGCGATCGGTGCCTGGTGCCCACCGAATCGCGCTTCCTCGCAAGTATTTTGCTCGTCCGTCGTCGCGTGGGCGACCGGCACGGTGCTCGCCCTCATCTGGGATCCGGTCGACCTGTCCCCCGGGTGGGCCGCAGTGGGCTGGCTCGCCGCACTCGCGATCGTCGGGCAGGTCGCCGGCTGGATCCTTGTCGGCGTGTCTCTGCCGCGCCTCACCCCTGGGGTGGGAGCCAGCCTCCTGATGCTCCAACCGGTTCTCGCCGTCGTCTTGGGCGTCGTGGTCCTCGGCGAGCGCCTCTCCCCCACCCAGGTCGTCGGTGTCGTCGTGGTCACCCTCGCGATTCGGGTGGTTGCGATGCCGCCGCGGAGGGTGAAACGTCCGGTCGGCGGGGAGGAGCCCGAAGTGATCCCCCACGGCGACTCGGCCCGCAGCGTGCCGGATCCCGAGGTCCGCACGCGCTCGTAGCGGCGGTGCCGCCCCGGGCAGGCGGCACCCCGCTCAGTGCTGGTCAGCGGACGCCGGAGCCAGGGGTGGGCGCACGATGCCGGACAGTTCCAGCGATCGGTCACGTGCCGCGGTCAATGCTCCTCGGAACGTTTGCCGAATGTCGGATTGTTCGAAGACCTCCAACGCCGCTGCCGTTGTCCCCGCCGGCGATGTCACAGCCGCCCGCAGTTGGACCGGGTCGGCGTCACCGAGCATCGCCGACGAGCCGGCCAAGGTTCCGGTCACCAACCTGTCCGCCGTTGCCCGGTCCAGTCCCAGCTTCATCGCCGCGTCGATCATCATCTCCGCCACGAGGAACACGTACGCAGGGCCAGAACCGGAAACTGCAGTGACGGCGTCGAGTTGATCCTCGGGGACACGCAGTACCTCACCGACAGACTCCAACACGGACTCGACCAGCCGCAGATCGCGCTCGGTTGCCGCGCCGCCACGCGCGATCGCAGTGACCGCCGCGCCCACCGTCATCGGGGTATTCGGCATCGCGCGTACCACCGGCACCACAGAGGGAAGAAATTGCTCGATTCTCTTGGTGGCCACCCCTGCCACCACCGACAGCACGACCGGACGGCGAGTCGATCCGTGCAGCGCCACTCCGAGGTCGGGCAACACGTCCTTGATCTGCTGCGGCTTCACCGCCACCACCAGAACGTCACACTCCTTGGGAAGATTTCGCATATCGGCAACTCGTACCCCGTGCCGATGCGCGACCTCGAATGTCCGTTCCATAGTGCGACCGATGACGGTGATCGATTCAGCGGACGTCCCCGCTCGACACAGTCCTGCTACGAGTGCCTCGCCGATCCGGCCGACACCAATGACGGTTACTCTCACGCACGAAGTTTCCCACGACATACTCTGTCGCACTATGCGTCTCGGGTACCGCCCGCAGAGAAGTCCGCTTAACGGACTGGTTGAGCGTGTCAGACAGTCTCGGATGCCCGAGCCGAGTTCAACAGCCATGCGATGGTCGAAGCCACATCACCTGCGGCGAGCTGTCCAGGGCCCTTGTCCTTCAATGCCGCTGAGGTCAGAGCGAAGCGCGCCTCGGTGCCGGCCAGAACCACCGACGGGCAACCCATCTCCGCAAGTT
This sequence comes from Rhodococcus sp. P4_B6, assembly GCF_056402215.1. Classification (NCBI taxonomy): domain Bacteria; kingdom Bacillati; phylum Actinomycetota; class Actinomycetes; order Mycobacteriales; family Nocardiaceae; genus Rhodococcus; species Rhodococcus sp. P4_B6. The sequence goes on from NZ_JBFUHV010000136.1 coordinate 15,515, forward strand.
GGGCGCGGGCCCGCTCCACCTCGTGCATCCGACGCTCGGCGTGCTGAACATGGCTGGTGATCAGCATCTCCAAGAAGGGAACGAACCCAATGGTGTCGACATCGGTCAATACGTCGTAGAGATTGTTGCGGAGGCCCTGCTGCTCGGCGGCCATGAAACACTCGACGACAAGTGATTCGAGACCCTTGGTCAGGATCGTACGCAGAAGCTTGATTGCGGCGGCGTCACCCGCCCGGCCGCCGGCCATCGTCTGCACCGGCGCCCCGAACTCTGCGAACTCGGCGAGTACTTCTCCGGCCTTCTGGCCCGCAGCCAGCAACGCGGTGCGCGATCCGGTCAGCGTCACCGACCCCATGATCACGGCATCGACATACTCGATGCCGTGCGCTGCAAGGGTCGCCGAGCACTCGCGCTTGTCGTCCGGCGACGCAGTCGTCAGATCGACTACCACGGCGTGACCGGGCAACTTTCCGATCAGAGATGTAGTAATCGTCTTCACCAGGTCTCCGGACACACAGATCCACACCCGGTCCACGTCGCCGACGGCCTCGTCCGGCGAGAGATGGAGCGCCGCCCGAGTCTGATCGGCGACTGCGGTAGTCGCAGCCGACGGACGAGGGTCCACGAGCACGAGTTCGTAGCCGGCGGCCGCACAGGCCAGGGCATACGCACGCCCAACTTCCCCACACCCGATAATTGCAACCTTCACGACGCGTCCTACTTTCCTTAGCCTTGAGTTGCTTCGAGGATGGCACGATCAGTGGCCGATGCGGCAGACGATTTATCTTTCGCCGGCGCATGACAATGCTTATCGGTCGGCCGATTCCACGTTCGCCGAACACCACCACGCGGGTTCTCCCGAGTCGCGTCGGCGGGGACGTTGTCGCGCTACACCACTTACGCTCGAGGAGGTCGTGCCGAGCGGCAGATTTCGTCTGCCGGCCGTGAGCAGTCCAGCCAGTCCCGCCCGCGCCCACTGAACTCTCCCAGCCCTCACAGGGGCAGTGGCCGGTTGTCGGAAACGCTCTTCATGACGAGGGTGGAGCTGAGGCGCTGGACGCCGGGGAGGGTGGCGAGGCTTTCGTCGTAGAGCGCCTGGAAGCCGGGGAGGTCGCGGGTGATGACCCGCAGAAGGTAGTCGGGGTCGCCGAACAGCCGTTGAGCCTGCAGGACATGGGGAATGGCAGCTACGGCCTGTTCGAATGCCTCGATGGTGTCGCGGTCGGCAGCGCGCATGGTGACGAAGACGAGCGCCTCGAATGTGAGTCCCAGCGCGTGGGCGTCGAGCTGCGCGCGGTAACCAGTGATCGCGCCGGAGCTCTCCAGTGCGCGCAGCCTCCGGTGGCAGGGCGAGATGCTGAGGCGGACCCGGTCGGCGAGTTCGGTGAGGGTGAGTCGACCATCTTGCTGGAGTTCAGCAAGGATTTTCCTGTCAACGCTGTCCATGCGGAAGATTCTTCCCCAAACGTGGGGTGTTCAGGGAATCTTTGGCAACACTTTCTCCTCCATTATTTCTAGTCTTTCTTATCGGAACCGCTGGGCGTTCTGGTGTTCCGCGAGAGTGAAGGACTAGGGAGATTATGGCGATCGGTACCGTTGCCGCGTTCTGGGCGGTTTCTTTTCTGTTCGTGCTGACGCCTGGCGCGGATTGGGCGTACGCGATCGCGGCTGGGTTGCGGCATCGCACCGTGGTGCCGGCGGTCGGTGGTCTGTTGTCGGGGCACCTGGTGATGACCGCGGTGGTGGCGGCCGGCGTCGCTACGCTGGTTTCCCGCTCGCCCTTGGTGCTGACCGCGTTGACCGGGGTCGGGGCGGCGTACTTGGTGTGGCTGGGGATCACGACGCTCGCAAAACCTTCGGCGCCGCCGCAGGCCGGTCCCGAGCAGGCACCCGAATCGTGGGTACGGCAGGCCGTCAAGGGCCTGGGGATCAGCGGGCTGAACCCGAAGGTGTTCCTGCTGTTCCTGGCTCTGCTTCCGCAGTTCACCGACGCGGGCGCGCGGTGGCCGCTCGCGCTGCAGATTTTGCTGCTCGGTTTGGTACACACGGCCAGCTGCGCCGTCGTCTACACCGGGGTGGGGGCAGGTGCGCGGGTGGTGCTACGCACCCGCCCCGCCGCAGCGCGGGGTGTGACCTGGATTTCCGGTGCCGCGATGATCGGAATCGGGGCCGTGCTGCTGGTCGAGCGGGTGGTCGGATAGGGCTCGTTCATCACGGCCGCGCTGGACCTGTGGGTGCCGGGGACTGCCATTCCCGGGGGAAGGGCACCGGCAGCGTTCCCGGCGTGACCGGGGTGTGCTCGGCCGCCGCGTACAGCCGCATGTTCCGAACGACCACGGCACCACCGCGCACCATCGTCTCGACCAGTTCGGCGGCAAGCGCCTCGGGGGTGAGGCGCAGCAGCCGGCCTGCGTCGACGAGCCAAGCACGGGCATGCAGGTAGGGCTCGACCTCGTCGGCGGAGATTCCGTCACGAATCATCAATGCGAAGGCGAAGATTCGCCGAATTCCGTACCATACTGCGCCGTCCGGGTCGTCGACGAGGCGTCGCGCCCGGCGCCGTGCACTGGCCAACGCCGCGCCGGGGTCGGCGGGAATCGGTCCGTGCACGGGCAGCAGCACCCGCGGCTGCAGGTCGGTCAGCCGGTGGAGCGACTGCAGGGCCGCGTGTGCCGCGTCGGGGCCGTCGAGGGCACTGTTGACCCAGCCGACGTCGTAGTCCGACAACGCATCTCCCACAACCAGTAGCCGTTCCTCAGGCTGCCACAACGCCAAGTGGCCCGGGGTGTGGCCGGGGGTGCGGACCACCTCCCAGTCGGCGTCACCGAGCCGGAGCACGTGCCCGTCGTCGACCGGCTCGTCGACGGTGTAGGGAGCGACCGGCTGGTCGAGGTACTCCGCGAGACAGCAGCCCGGGTCGCGACGCGCGACGGCGTCGGCGTCCGGGGCGCTGGCCGCAATGCCGGCGCCCCTCGCCTGGAGCAGCGCATTGCCTCCGACATGGTCGGCGTGCCAGTGCGTGTTCACGACTCGGGTGAGGTTGTTGCTGTGTGCCCGCACCCAGTCGGCTGTCTGCTGCGCGTGTCCGACGAAGCCGCTGTCGACGAGCGCCGCTTCCCGCCCGTCGATCAGCAGTAGGTTGGCATCGGGGAAAGGCCGATGCTGCCAGATCACCCAGTCGGGCAACCGTTCTGCGCCATTGGTGTCCACTCCGGTCACCAGTCGGCGGGGCGGCCCTTGAGCTGTTCCCAGTACCGGCGGTGGGCGCGCCGGGACGGCTCGCTCGTCATGCCGGCGGCCAGTTCCTTCCGGTCCAGTGGGTCGGACAGGTCCGCGATGTCACGCAGGGTCGGGGCCTGCAAGGCTTGCTTGGTATAGGCGTAGTTGTCGATGCAGTCCTCGGGGGTCAACTCGGCGAGGGCGACGGCCCGGTCAAGTAGTTCGTCGGCTGGCACCACCTCGTGCAGAATCCCCATTTCGTGTGCCTCGTGCACGGAGAAGATCTCCCCCTGCAGGCAGGTCCGGGATGCCACCGGCTGCCCCCAGGCGTACGCCAGCATCCGCAGATATACCGCCGGCATCGGGATCCCGATGTTGACCTCGTTGATTCCGAACCGGGCCTCGCCGGCGGCGGCGACCGTGCGATCGCACACGGCGGCGGTGATGAGACCTCCGGCGAAGGCGTGTCCGTTCACCGCGGCCACCGTCGGTCTCGGGTAGGTGAACAACCGGATATTGGTTGCCCGATAGTCCTGGAACCAGGATGCGACTGCTGCCTCGTCGCCGGCGAAGAGCCGGAAGTGCTCGGCCAGGTCCAGGCCGGCGGAGAATCGGGTGCCGGTGCCGGTCAGCACCACCGGCGACTGTGAGTGGTCGCGTTCGAGTCGATCGAAGGCGTCGTGCAGGTCGGCGAAGAAGGCGCGGTTCTGCGCGTTGACCGGGTTGGTGTTCATCGTGACGACGGCGACGCGACCACGTCGTTCGATTGTCCAGCTCATCATGTCCTCCGTTTGGCTTGTCGTGAATGTTGTTCGAGTATGGGCGTGTTCGGGTCTACAACCCGAGGATCTGGAGAGCTTGTTCGCGCAGTTCGACCTTGCGGACCTTCCCACTGACGGTCATGGGGAACTCGTCGACGCAGTGCACGTAGCGCGGGATCTTGTAGTGCGTGAGTCGGCCCGTGCAGAACTCCCGGAGGTTGTCGGCGTCGATCTTCTCGGCGCCCTCGCGTAGCCGCAGCCAGACCATCAGCTCTTCCCCGAACTTGTCGTCGGGAACTCCGATCACCTGGGCGTCGAGGACGTCGGGATGGGTGTAGAGGAACTCCTCGATCTCCCGCGGGTAGATGTTCTCCCCGCCGCGGATCACCATGTCCTTGATCCGTCCGGTGATGGCGACGAACCCGTCCTCGTCCATGACCGCGAGGTCGCCGCTGTGGATCCAGCCGTCAGCGTCGATGGCCTTGGCGGTCTTGTCGGGTTCGTTCCAGTAGCCGAGCATCACCGAGTAACCGCGGACACACAATTCACCGGACCGTCCTCGTGGCACGGCCTCGCCGGTCTCAGGATCGACGACCTTGACCTCTACGTGCGGGTGGGCGCGGCCGACGGTGGACACCCGCCGGTCCAGGGAGTCGTCCACCCAGGTCTGGGTGGAGGCCGGGGATGTCTCGGTCATTCCATACGCGATCGCCACTTCCGGTGCCCACGCCGTGACCTGCTTCATGATCTCCACCGGGCACGGTGAGCCTGCCATGGCTCCGGTGCGTATCGACGAGAGGTCGTATGAGCTGAAGTCGGGGACGTCGAGCATGCTGATGAACATCGTCGGCACTCCGTATACCGAGGTGCATTGCTCCTGCGCACACGCCGTCAGCGTGGCGACGGGATCGAACGACGGTGACGGAATGACGACACACGCGCCGTGCGTGCTGGCCCCGAGGTTGCCCATGACCATGCCGAAGCAGTGGTAGAACGGCACCGGCACGCAGATCCGGTCGAGTTCGGTGTAGCCGAGCAGCTCGCCGACGAAGAACCCGTTGTTGAGGATGTTGCGGTGCGAGAGGGTGACACCCTTCGGCGACCCGGTGGTTCCCGACGTGTACTGGATGTTGATCGGATCGTCCGGTGACAGGACGGCCTGCACCTCGGTGAGCCGTTCGGACGAGGCCTGATCTCCGCGGATCAACAGTGACGCCCACTCGTCGCTGCCGAAAATTACCACCCGATCGAGCCCCGGGCACCGGGGCGAAACCTCTGCGACCATCGCCTCGTAGTCGGAGGTCTTGAACGACTGGACCGCGAACATCAGCCGGATCCCCGCCTGGGTGAGGACGTATTCGAGTTCGTGGGAGCGGTATGCGGGATTGAGGTTCACCAGGATGGCACCCACCTTCGCCGCCGCGAACTGCACCAGCACCCATTCAGGGCAGTTCGGGGCCCAGATCGCAACCCTGTCCCCGGGGACGATCCCCTCCTCGAGCAGGGCAGAAGCCAGCGCATCGACGTCGGCGCGGAGACCGGCGTACGTCCACCGCCGGCCCGTGGGAACGTCGACCAAAGCCTCGCGCTCGGGAAATCTCGAGGCGGTCCGGTCGAAGTTGTCGCCGATCGTCATCTCGAGCAGCGGCCGCTCGGTCGGACCGACGGTATGACTCAGCCTGATGTCCATGTGTGTTCCTCCGTTCTGGGAGGTATGTGACCCGTGAAACGAACGGAGCGGGACCCCCGAAGGTAGGTCGGGGATGTCGTACCCACCTTCGTGGGTACGACGTTGCCACGGCGTGACGGCACTCACTAGCCTCGGGATCAGATGTTTAGTTGGAGGCCGACGTGACCATGTCATTCGAAACCGATACGCCGATCGAACGGCGCATCCTCGCGCGCTCGCTGGAGACTCTCCGAAAGCACGCCGGAATGGACATGGTGTTCGGTGGGCCGGTGCATCACGGGGCAGCGGCGATGGAGATCACCGACCTGACCGGGGTCCGCACCCGCTCGGCGGTGAACCTGGTCGTCCGCAACGGTGAGGGACTCGGCGGCAAGGCGCTGATGCTCGCCCGCCCGGTGTCGGTGGCCGACTACATCTCGTCGCAAGGCATCACCCACGTCTACGACCACGCCGTGCGACCGGAAGCGATCGAGACCCTGGCCGCGCTTCCGATCATCGTCGACCGCACGCCCCGGATCCTGATCTACCTGGCGGCCCGCACCCATGTGCGCCTGGGCGACCGCTGGTTCGACAGCTTCACCCCGCTGGTCCGGCGGCTCGAACGCGACATCGCGGTCGAGGACGAAGTGCGGCGACGGCTGAGCCTCATGCGCACCACTGCCGAGGCCGACCGGGCGACGCTCAGTCGCGCCGACCTGTACGACATCGCTCAGGAACTGACGAACCTGGCCGACCAGATCGAGGACGAGACCCTGCGCGCCAAAGTGGAGGCCGTGGGGAACCGGTTTGCGCCCGTGCTGGGGTCTGCCAGATCGCAGGAACCCCCCACGCTGCTGCGGCCCCGCGAGGTCGACGTGCTCGAACACGTCGCACGCGGGCTGAGCAACCGTGAGGTCGCCGAGGCCCTCGGTCTGCTGCCCAACACCGTCAAGTCCTACCTCAAGAGCGCCATGCGCAAACTGCACGCGACCAACCGGGTGCAGGCGATCCTCGCCGCCCGTGAGCGCGGTCTCCTCCGCTGACCCGTGCGAACGCGGGACTCGGCACGCCCGAACCGTACCCACGAAAGTAGCTGCCCGGGAGGGCAACCCACTTTGGGGGGTGTAGGACCCGATGTAACGGCGCTCACACTGCTCGTCGTACCTCAGCTCCTCCGCCAGCGGGCGGATGGGCCCACCGAGCAGGAGATCTCAGATGTCCCGAACCGTCGACCCGGTAACGAGCCCACCGACCACCCCGATGCGCCGTGTCGCCATTGCCAGCTGCACCGGCACCACCATCGAGTTCTACGACTTCTTCATTTACGGCACCGCGGCAGCACTGGTCTTCCCGAAGGTCTTCTTCCCCGCCCTCGGCACCGCCGCCGGCACCGTCGCGTCCTTCGCCACGTTCGCCGTCGCGTTCGTCGCCCGGCCCCTCGGAGCCGCGATCTTCGGCCACTTCGGTGACCGGATCGGCCGCAAGAAGACACTGGTCAGCACACTGCTGCTGATGGGGATCAGCACCGTCCTCATCGGACTGCTCCCCGGTGCCGCCACCATCGGTGTGGCCGCACCGATCGCGCTGATTGCGCTGCGGATTGCGCAGGGCCTCGCCGTCGGCGGTGAATGGGCCGGGGCAACCCTGCTGGCCACCGAATACGCCCCCACCGGCAAACGGGGCCTGTACGCGGTATTCCCGCAGCTGGGACCGTCACTGGCCTTCGCTCTGTCCAACGGCACCTTCCTGGCGGTCAACGTCTTCGTCGGCGAAACCTCGCAGGCGTTGCTCGACTACGGCTGGCGGATCCCCTTTATCGCCAGCGCACTCCTCGTGCTCATCGGCCTTTATGTCCGGTTGAAGGTGGAGGAGACACCGATGTTCGCCCGTCAGGCCACCCAGAGTCGCCACACCGGCGCGGGCCCGCTCCTCGGGGTCTTCAAGAACCAGCCCCGTGAGCTGCTCGTTGCCGCCGGATCCCTGGCGATGATGTTCGCGTTCTTCTACATCGGCACCGCATACCTCACCTCGTRCGGCACCGCCACCCTCGGCCTGAGCCGCACCACAGTTCTGTCCCTCGGACTCCTGGCCGCCGCCGTCTTCTGCGCGGCAATCATCCTGTCCGCCATCTACTCCGACCGAATCGGCCGCCGCAAGTTGGTGCTCGCCTCCTGCATCGTGGCCATCCCCGGAGGATTGGTGCTCTTCCCCCTCCTCGACACCGGCTCCCCGCTCGCGTTCCTCGCCGGCCTGGCCCTCGCCCTGGTCATCATGGGCGTCTCCTACGGTCCCGCGGGGGCACTGCTCCCGGAGATGTTCCACACCGAATACCGCTACACCGGCGCCGGTATGGCGTACGCGATCGCCGGCGTCATCGGCGGCGGCACCGCACCCATGCTCGCCGCGGAACTGACCTCTCGATACGGCAGCACCGCCGTCGGGTGGATGCTCGCCGGGTTCGGCCTCCTCAGCTTCGCCTGTGCCCTCGCCCTGCCCGAAACCCGGCACCGCGCCATGGAGGACACCGGAACCGGCAACAGTCGGGCGGCTCGCCCTATTCCCGAAACCGCCTGAGAAGGAATCACTTCGAGAGGCAGCATGTTGACCAACACAATCGACACTTGGATGCAGCACCCGACCCAGCGATGGCTCGACATGCCGTTCCTGGACTCCCTGCGCCACTGGTCGAAGGGAACCATCCCCGAAACCGAACCGCCGGTGTCGTGGACGATCGACCGGATGGACGAGGCCGGCGTCGAACTGGGCCTGCTCAGCGCCTGGCACGCCCCCGCGGGACCGCTGATCAGCAACGACGAGGTCGGGGACATCGTCAAACGCCACCCGGACCGCTTCCTGATGGTCGCCTCCGTCAACCTCCACCAGCCGATGGAGGCGGTACGAGAACTGCGCCGATGCGTCGAGGAGTACGGCGCCTGCGCCCTGCGGGTCCTGCCGTGGCTGTGGGACCTGCCTCCGGACGACCGCCGGTACTACCCGCTGTACGCGGCGTGCTGCGACCTCGACATCGCCTTCTGCACGCAGATCGGGCACACCGGCCCGCTGTGCCCCTCCGAACCCGGCCGCCCGATCCCGTACCTCGACCACGTGGCCCTCGAGTTCCCCGAACTACGGATCATCGCCGGCCACATCGGAGTTCCGTGGACGGGTGAAGCCATTTCGCTGGCCACGAAGTACCCGAACGTCTACATCGACACCTCCGCGTACAAGACCTCCCGCTACCTGGCGGAGATCGTCGACTACCTCCGCGGGCACGGCCGGAACAAGGTGCTGTTCGGCTCCAACCACCCGGCCTGGCCGGCCCCCGACTGCCTGTCCGGGTTGGACAAGCTCGAGCTCGATGAAAAGACGCGTGCAGCGTTTCTGCGCGAGAACGCAATCCGCGCATTTGACCTCCCGTCCTGACCACCAAACCCACATCGAGGAACCACTTTGTTCACCAACACCTTCACCGAGACCTTCGGGATCGA
>NZ_JBFUHV010000137.1:0-24500 GCF_056402215.1 Rhodococcus sp. P4_B6
TCAGTGAACCGGGCGCAATCGACCGGAATGTCCTGGGTGGCAAGGGTTACGGCCTCGTCGAAATGACCCAGGAAGGCCTGAACGTACCGGGTGGGTACGTCATCTCCACGTCGGCCTGTCACGAATATCTCGAACACGGCTCGATGACGGTGGAACTGGTCGACGAAATCCACGCCCGTTTGAGCGAACTCGAAGACAAGACGGGCAAGACCTTCGGCGGTGGACCCTTCCCGTTGCTGCTGTCGGTTCGCTCGGGCGCGCCGGTATCCATGCCAGGGATGATGGATACCGTCCTCAACCTCGGCCTCGGCCGCGACGCAGCGATCGCGCTAGCCGACGTCACCGGCGATACCCGCTTCATGGCCGACGTGCTGTTTCGCTTCCATGGCATGTACGCCGAAACCGTGCTCGGTGCGCTCGAAACACCGGACCGTGAGGACCTCAACTCCCTGATCGACGGTGTCACCGCCACCTCGCAGCCGGGACCGGTGTACGACACAGTGTGGCAGCACTGCCAGGCACTGCTGCGCGACGAGCTCGACGAAGAAGTCCCCGACGATCCGCGCGCTCAACTCATCGGTGCGGTCGAGGCGGTCTTCCGATCCTGGAACACCCGGCGCGCAGTGAAATACCGCGAAGTTCACAAGATCCCGAACGATCTCGGGACTGCAGTGGTCGTGCAGTCGATGGTGTTCGGCAACCTCGATCAAGACTCGGGATCGGGCGTGGTCTTCACCCGCAACCCGGTCACTGGCGAACCCGGACTGTTCGGCGAGTTCCTCGCCGCCAGCCAGGGCGAGGACGTCGTTGCCGGCATTCGTACCCCGGACCCCGTCACCGCACTCCGCGATCGGCTGCCGCATGTCTACACCGAGCTCGAGAACACGTGCGCCGAACTCGAACGCCGTCGCGGTGACGTCCTCGACATAGAGTTCACCGTCGAACGCGGCATCTTGTACATGCTGCAGGTCCGTAGCGCCAAGCGCACGGCACAGGCCGCGATCCGCATCGCGGCGGATCTGCTCGCCGAGCAGGTCGTCACCACCGCGGGAGCACTGTCGACGGTATCGCTGGAACAGATCCGGCAGGTCCAGCGTCCCGGATTCGACCCGGACGCTTATGCACGGGCCCGCGACGACGGGCGAGTGCTGGCCACCGGTGTGGGCGCCGCGCCGGGGCATGTGGTCGGTGCGTTGTACTTCGACTCCGATGCTGCGCAGCAGGCGGTGAAGGAGGGCGTGACGGTCATCCTTGCTCGGCCGGTCACCAGCCCGACGGATCTGCACGGGATGATCGCGGCGGACGGCATCCTTACCGCCACCGGTGGCTCGACCAGTCACGCTGCGGTGGTCGCTCGTGCGCTTGGGACGACCTGCGTGGTCGGCTGCGGTGCCTTGGACATCGACCCGGTGGCCGGGACGATGCAAGTGGGCGGACAGACACTGGTCACCGGTGACGTCGTTTCCCTCGACGGAACCACTGGCGAGGTGATTCTCGGTGAGATCGAACTGAGCGAACCCGCCGCCGAGGACGATCGGTTGACCGCCCTGCTTGAACTGGCTCGCGAGCGATCCGGTGCGCAGATCTTCGCCCGATCGACGACCCCTGATCAGGCGCGTCAGGCACACGTCCGCGGGGCCACCGGGCTGGTTGCCGGCATCGACGACGTTCTCGCTACCACCGGCCACCTTGACGGAATCATCACGACCTTGCGTGAGGGGGAGATCAGCGACGCCAGCGCCGCCCTCGAACGTGCGGTCGCAACCGAGTTCGGGAAGCTGTTCGCCGAGGCGACCGTCACCGAGTTCGGTGTCCGAGCGATCGACTTCCACGCCGACGAATCAAGTGAACTGCTCCGTACCGCCGAACTGTTCATCGCACATCCGGAACTGGCATTGCCGCTGGGCTCGGAGGAGATCCTCGCCGCCCAGCTGCGCGGAATCGCCGCGGCACTGCAGGAGGTGACGACCGACCTGACGGTGCACTTCACGGTTCGCAAGATCGCCGACAGCAGGGAGATCGCCGCGTTGGTCAAGCTGCGCGACACCCTCCCTGGTGCCGCACGGGTCGAGATCGGGGCTTACTTGACCAGTCCCCGGGGCATCGCCTCCATCGACGGCATCACCACTCACAGCGACGTCGTGTGGATTGAACTGCGGGTTCTGCAGGCCGCGGTCGCCGGTATTTCGGCGCGGCACCTGCTGACARGCGAACCACTCGATTCGTATCTGCGTCGGGGGCTTATTACCGTCGACCCGCGCGTGGAGATCGACGACCAGGTCGGTGGCCTGGTCGACACCGTCGCCGACGTCGTCGCCCGGGAACCCGGCCGGAGGATCGGGATCCGGCTCACGGGCCCGGTTTCASTGGAACTGCTCAGCTCACTGCAGCAGCGAGGGTTCGCCCGGTTCGCCGTCGACGGCGACGAAGTGAGGCCTTCGATCTTGGCRCTGGGGCAGAGCGAGCGTTAACTCTAGCGCGCACGCACACGTATGGGTGGTGTGCGGTGGAACCCAGTCGGGGACCATCGCACACCACCCTTACTTCTACTTCGTTGCTGCCGGTTTCACGGTGAGGGCGTGAACCGGGCTTCTAGCCGAGGGAAGGCGGGGACTCGCCGTCGAGGTCGCTGACCGCCTGAGTGACCTGCAGCAACCGCAATGCCAAATCCGCACGCATTCGGTCGGCATGCCGGGACAGGTCCAGGTTGGTGAGCTTGCGGATCAGCTCGAGCCGATACGCGAGCGTCTTCGGGTGCACGAACAACCGTTCTGCCGCGTCCTTCTGGGAGCAGTTGGCGTCGAAGAAGGTGCGCAACGTTTTCAGCAGCGACCCATCGGATTGCTGGTCGTAGTCGAGCAGGGGTTCGGTCACTTCCTTGATGAAGCCCTGCAGGTCGGGGTTGTCACTGCTACCGAGAAGTAGGCGGACGATGCCGAGTTCGTCGTACAACGACACCGTGCCCAGCCGGCGGGAGGCGGCGTGCGCGGTCTTCGCCTCGCCGAATGCTTGCGGATAGTCCACGGGATCAGTGCGCGCCGAGCTCACCCCCCAGGAGATCCGCAGATCGGGGTGTGCCTGTGTGGTGATTTTGTGCAGCTCGTCGAGCAGGTCGCGGGAGCGTTCGCGATCTTTGATCGGGGCCAGGGCCACGATCCAGTTGCCCCGCACACTGGTCAACGTCAGCGGTGTCGGCTGGGTGCAGCTGCGGATTCCGTTGAGCATGGTGCGGCGCAACGCGTCCGAGGAGGAAGTGTTCCAKCCCTCCTGGGCGGCGAGGGCATCCATATTCTCGAGGACACCGTAGAAGATGCGGTGGTAGCCGCGTAGCCGGATGCCCATCTGGTGGGTGCGGCTGCGGGCGGCCGACCGCTGCTCCGCAGTGCCTTCCATCAGATCCCACAGGATCTGGTCGAGAGCTTCGGCGCGGGCGGCGCTGGCGGCGCGTTGCTGCAGTTGGGCCAGTGAACACACCATCGCCGCTTGGCCACAGGCCACTTCCATGATGTCGGCGTCCTCGGTTCCGCCCACCAGGCACACGGCCCCGTACTGGTTCTCGGCGGCGATGACCGGGTGTGCCCAAATCGTCTTGCCGTCGGCGGCGGTCAGCCGGGTGGCCCGGTGTGGGAGAGTACCGTTGCTTCCCAAGACTTCCCGAAGCAGGGTCGTGGTGTCGAGGGTTCGCGGGTAGGTGGCCTCGACTTCTCCGGTGGCCGACAGGATGGCGACACCACACCCGAGGTCGGTGCCGACGGTGCGGGCCACCGAGCTGGTGACCGCGGTGTTCGCGAGCACGATTTCGATCAAGGAGTGCTGCAAGGTGGAGGATCGGTTGAGCAGGCTCAGCTGCCTCTCGAGAGATATGCGGGTGGATTCGAGTTCGTCGACGGTGGCTCGCTGGGCGTCGTAGAGTCGGCCGTTCTCGATCGCGATGGTGGCCAGGTCAGCCAACGCCACCAGGCGGCGGACGTCCCGGTCGGTGAACGAGGAATACCGCCGCCGCCACACCTCCAGGACACCGATCAGGTCGCCGTGCACGACGAGCGGAACGGCCAGCGCCGACCGGGTGGCTTCCTGCTCGGCGAGTGACATGAAATCCGAGCTGATTGTCGAATCGTGCAAGTAGCTATCGATTTTGGCTACTTTCCCGGTTTCGAAGACCAGGCCCGCAACGCCCTGTCCGCGCTTCATCACCAGCCGCGCGGTGTCGACGACGCGGTGACCGGCGCAGCTGCGCATCCGCAATTCGTCGCCTTCTCGCAGGAAAACCCCGCAGATGTCCGATTCGGACATGCGCAGGGTGTGGTTCGTGATCGACAGCAACACCTGGTCGAGATCGCGGGCGCTGAGGATCTGGTGTGTGACCCCGCGCATGACCTCGGCCTCATCGTCGAGTGCGGCCAGTTCGTCCGTCAAGGATGTCGCCCGGGCGGTCAATTCGATCCAGACGCATACCTGTCGGAGAAGATTTTGATCGAGTGCGGGCCCCGTGTGCTTGTTGAAAGGCTCTGCCAGAACGACGGCGAATGTGCCGATGGYGGCGGCGCGATCACGCAGCACACCCGCTCCGCACTCGAGAGCGGCTAGCTGGGCCTGGTCGGCGCATTCTTCGGCACCGGCAAGGACAACCCAGTCCAAATCCTGGCGTTGCAGGACGCTGGCTCGGGTGTCGCCGCAGGCCGCAACTACTGCCTCGGCCGCGGCGACCGGACTTTCCGGCAGAAGACTGGCCAGTAGCGACCGCAGCCGGTTGGCAGACCCCATTGGTCCGCCGTCGGTGGTTTCTGCCACGTCTATACCCGCCTCGCCACTCCGCCTCTAGGGCACTTCGATGACTGCCTTCAGCGTACGGCGCTGGGCCATCGCTTCGTATGCTGCGGGCGCGTCGTCGAGGCTGACCCGTTTGTCGATGATGATCGTCGGGTCGATGGCCCCCGCGGCCACCAATCCGGACAGTCGATCCCGGTCGCGAATCGCGTTGCCGATCGCAAATCGTAGGGTCAGCTCGTCGGCGAACGCCTTGGCTACCGGCAGCGGCCAGGTCGGCTGCTGGTGGACGCCGACCGAGACGACGGTGCCGCGGCGGCGGACGAGCCCGAAGGCGGTATCGAGTCCGCGCGGGCCGCCGACCGCCTCAATGACGGCATCGGCGCCGCGGCCGTCGGTGACCGCATCGACCAGTCTCCGGGCGTCGTCCGGAGCGGCGACGAGGGCGCCGTGTTCATGAGCGATGGCGCGGCGGTCCTCGACCGGCTCGACGAGGACCACCGGGCCGGCCGAGCACGCCTGCGCGGCGAGGCTGGCCATCTGGCCGACCGGACCACCCCCGATGACGGCGACGGTGTCGCCTGGAGAAACGTCGCAGCGCTGCACGGCCGCGTACCCGGTCGCCAGGATGTCCCCGAAGAACAGTGCGCTCTCGTAGGGGATGTCATCTGCGATCGAGTGTAGGACGACATCGGCGTGGGGAACACGGACGATCTCGGCTTGAGCTCCGTCGAGAGCAGGACCGAAGGCAGCGCCTGTACCGAAGAACTGACGCTCTCCGCACTCCCAGTGGTTTCCACTCCGGCACCACCAGCAATGCCCGCAGGCGGTGAAGTCGGCGCCGCTGACCCGGTCGCCGGGGCTGAAGGTGCGCACGGCGGTGCCGACCTCGAGGATCGTCCCGGCGAACTCGTGGCCAAGGACCGCACCGCGGCTCATCCCATTGGGGTGGGTGATGGTGTGCAGGTCCGTTCCGCAGATCGCGGCCCGGTCCACCCTGACCAACGCGTCGGTGGGATCGATGAGGGAAGGGTCGGGCACCCGGATGACCTCGACGCGCCCGGTATCGGCGAACACCACGGCCTTCATGAGGCGACCGTCGCTTTCTCGAGACCCAAGACTCGCTCGGATATCCGCGCGGCCGCGGTCCGTACCTCGGCGAGCTCGTCCTCAGCGAGCGGAAGCTCAACGATCTCCTTTAGTCCGCCGCGCCCCAACTTGGTAGGCAATCCGACGTAGCCGTCGCTGATGCCGTACTGGCCGCGAGCGCGGACCGTCGCCGCGATGACCTCGTCGGAATCGGTGGCCATGGCCAGGACCATCCGGGCGGCCGAGGCGCCGGGGGCGAAGAACGCGCTTCCGGACTTGAGCAAACCTACGACCTCGGCACCGGAATTGCGTGCGCGGTCCACGAGTGCGGCGACTGCGCCCTGCGCAAGAGTCTGACTGATCGAGGTGCCGGCGACTCGGGCTTGGGACAGGGGGATGACCATCTCGTCCCCATGACTACCCAGCGCCAGCGCGCTGACATCGGAGGGTGCGGAGTGGGTGGCCAAGCCAGTGAGGGCCTGGAAACGGGAGCTGTCGAGTACGCCAGCCATGCCAATCACGCGTTCGGCCGGGAGCCCGGAGGCCTGCCATGCGTGGTGCGTCATCTCGTCCAATGGATTCGTCACGATCAGCAACACGGTGTTGGGGGAGACTGCGGCGGCGTCGCGGGCGAGCCCGCCGACGATCCCGGCGTTCACCTCCACGAGGTCGGTGCGACTCATTCCGGGTTGGCGGGCCCTTCCTGCGGTGATGACGACGTAGTCGGCGACACCGGCGTCGGCCAGGCGCGTGACCCCGCGAACCTTGGTGTCGAACCCCAACAACGCCGTCGAGTGTGTCAGATCCAGTGCGATGCCCGCGGCGAGACCGTCTGCGATATCGACGAGTACGACTTCCTCGATGATGTTCGCCTCGGCGAGCTTCATGGCGGTGATCATGCCGACGTGTCCGGCGCCGACAACCACGACTCTGTGAACGGATTTGCTGCTCGCCACCTGTGACGGTGGGGTGGAGCGGGGGCGGTGCAGAACCGCCGGTGCGACAGCTGGGTCCAGCGGTGCGCCTCGCCGATACAGCGCGGGGGCGGGCGGCCGTAGCGGCGGGAGCGGCGCCTGAAAACCGTTCGACCGCGGCCGGCGGAAGGCCGGCGCCCCCGGGGGAACCGGTGTTGGCGCCGATCCGTTTCGGACCGTCGGAGGTGACGGGGTTCCGCCGCCGGAACGGGAGCTTCCGACGATGATCGTGATTCCTCGTTCCCGGGCACGCTCCCGCGCCAGCGGGGTCACGATGTCCTTCGGGCCCACAAGGAGTTCCGCCACTGTCGACTCGGCGGCCGCCTCGACCGCATCGACACCGAAGACAGTCATCGCCGCGTCTCCTCGGTCCCTTCGAGGGATTCGAGTGCGGCGACCGCGGCGTCGCGGGCCGTGGCTACTTCACTTTCACTGCCGGCCAGGAACAGTCGTCCGAACCGCCCAACGGCGCGGATTTCGATCACATCGATATCGGCCGCCTTTTCTGCTTCGTTCGCGGCCAATGACACATAGGCTGCCGGCGCGACTTCCATGACGAACAGGCTCGAACCGGGCATCAGCAGGGTGCCTTTACGCCACTTGTTGAGCAGCTGCGCCTGGTAGCCGTGCACGTTGGTGATGAACTGCGTCGAGGCCACCACCGGCTTGATGCGGTCGGTTTCCTTCATACCCAGCGCGTCGAGCAGGGCCTCGCCGGCGGCGAGGACCTCGGCCTGGTGTTCGGAGTGAATCTCCAGTAGGCCGAATTCGCGTTCGATGATCTGCAAGGCGGGCCGGACACCGGAGGACTTCAGGGCGATGTCGGCCGCTCGGAACACCTCGTTGCCCGGGGCCATTTCGACAAACAGTTCGGCCATACCGGCCAGGGGCGGATCTCCGGGGCTGGTCGCGGCGATGTGGGCCGCGCACTGCGGCTGCATCCGATCGATGAATGCGTATGTCCGTAGGGTTGCCTTGCCTGTCATGACGCGTACCTCGCGATTCCCAATGGTGTGATGAGCAGAGCGTGCGGGTAAGCCCGCACGCTGCGACCCAGATATTTGCTGATGGTGGTGTCGGCGCCTGGAAGCATCAGAGCGCCGCCGGCGAGATGAAGTTCGAGGTGCTCGGCGCCTCGGGTCAGATCCCGGATCGACGAACCGATCCGTTCGATTCCCGGTCGCAAGATGGCAAGGTGGTCGTCGGTGCCAGTGCGTTTGAGTTCTTCTGCTTCCGCGACCGTCAGACCTCGGGAGCCGGCCAGGATCAGGTCCAGGTGATGACCGCCGCCGGGACGGTCATCGAGTGCGGTGAGCGCTCCGGACTGGAAAACTCCGACCCCGGTCGAGCCACCACCGACATCGATGACCACGCCGTCGGTGACCTCGAGTGTCTTGTTCGCGGCGCTGACCTCGTCGATCAGAGTGACCTCGTCGAAACCGGCCCCTTCGAGCACGAATCGGCAGGCGCGGCTGTCAGCTTCGCCGATGCATGGGGGGAAGGCTGTCGCGGCATTGTGTAGCTCGACACCCAGTTCTGCTTCGGCGGTTGCTTTCAACTTCCGCACGGCCGCCGCGGCGGCGGCGAAGTCCACAACCACCCCGTCGCGGACCGCCGCGGTCCGGTCGAAGTCGATCCATACCGGCATGCCTTCGGCATCGACCACGGTGATGACGCAGGTCGCGGTCCCGAGGTCGATGCCGGTGCGCAGGTCACCGTCGTAATCCGTTCGGGCCGAACGGATGCGCTGATGTGCTTCCTCGAGTGTCCGCGCGACCTCTTGTGGAGACATCAGTCGAACACTCCACGCCAGGGCCGGGCTTCGTGGGCGATCCGTTTGATGTTCACCAGGTGTAACGGTGTGACGTTGTCCGAGCAGATCGAGCCACTCCAGGTACCGGTACCGATCTGGAAGGACGGGTCGACGTTCGTCGAGTAGCCCATTCCGCCGAACAGGGCGGGTGTGTTGACCACGATCCGGCCGGCGGGCAGTTCACCGAACTTGGCCACGACCTCGGGGTCGGAGGTGTGGACAGCGACGGTATGGCCTTCGCCGCCCAGGGCCAGGATTTCCCGGCAGCGCCGCCACCCAGCCTGGTAGTCCGGCTCCCGATAGACCGTCAGGACCGGGCCGAGGATCTCCCGTGACAACAGGACGTGATCGCCGACCTCGTCGAGTTCCGCGGCGAGAACCTTCGTCGACGCGGGGACTGCGAAGCCCGACATCTCGGCCAGCCGAATCGCGGATTGGCCCACGGCGTTCGCGCGTAGCCCACCGCGCTCGTCGAAGAGCGTCCTGGTCAGGGCCGCCTGCTGATCCTTGGTCATCCAGGTTGCCCCGGCGCGCCCAAGTTCCTGGACCAGCTGGTCGGCGACGGGCGCCGCGATTACCACCGATTGTTCTGCCACACACGCTGTTCCGTTGTCGAACGCCTTCGAGGTCACGATCATTGTCGCGGTTTCGGCAAGATCCTTGACCGTCGAGTCGACATAGGCTGGCACGTTGCCGGCGCCGACCGCGATGGTGGGCTTGCCGCTCGAGTATGCCGCGGCCACCATTGCTGGCCCGCCGGTCGCAAGGACCAGTCGTATGTCACCGTGCCTCATCAGTTCCCGGGTTGCATCGAGGGTCGGCTGTTGCAGGCAGGAGACGAGATTCTCCGGGGCACCGGCGTGTACTGCGGCTTCCGCCATGATCTCCGCGGCTCGGGCCGAGCAGCGTGCTGCACGGGGATGAGGGGCGTGGACCACTGCGTTTCCGGCTTTGACCGCGGCCAAGCTCTTGAACAGTACGGTTGCAGTCGGATTGGTAACCGGGATGATCGCCGCAATCACACCCATCGGTGATCCGACCGCGGTGACCTTGTTCTCCTCGTCGGCCCACAACACTCCGACCGCCCGGCGTTCGAGCATCCAGTCCGCGACGAATCCGGTGTTGAAACGGTTCTTGATGATCTTGTTCTCGTACACGCCGTAGCCGGTTTCGTCGACGGCCATCCGGGCGAGCTCTTCGGAGGCGGCGTAGCCGGCCTTCGCCATTGCCCGCACGATCTCGTCGAGCCACTGCTGGTCGGCGCCTGCGATAGCGTCGAAGGCCTTCTTCGTTGCGGAGACTTGCGCGCGAACATCCGCCAGCGCCGCCAGGTCCGCGTCAAGCGTTGCTGTCACGGTCATTTACCTTCCATGGCTTGGTGTCTGGACGTAGCCGTCGGCTACGCCCAGAGCTGTGATGGATTGCGTCTCACGCGCCCTTGGGCCGAGCCAGGTTCGACAGCACGCCTTCGGTCTCGTCGTGGGGGCGGGGAATGACGTGCACGGAGACGACCTCACCGGCCTTACCGGCGGCGACCGCACCGGCATCGGTGGCAGCCTTGACCGCACCGACGTCGCCACGCACCATCACGGTGACCAGGCCGCCGCCGATTTCGCGGTGTCCTAGAAGCTGCACGTTCGCGGCCTTGACCATGGCGTCGGCCGCCTCGATAGCACCGACGAGTCCCTTGGTCTCGATGAGGCCGAGCGCTCCGGCGCCTCGTGCGGGAAGGGTGTTCTGGGTGGTAGCCATGGTGTTTCCTCCATTTACGTTGGGGCTGGGTGGATCAAGGGGTGTTCTGTGGGGTGCGCGAGTCTGTGTCGTCATTTCGAATACGTCACCTCGCCGTGCGTGATGACCGTGTCGGCGATCGCGACGATCGCTTGGTCGACCGGGACACCTGCGGTGGCCGCGTCGACCCGGGCCGCGCTCCCTGAGACGACGAGGACAACTTCTTCCTGTCCCGCGCCGACGAGGTCCACGGCAGCGTACGACTGGCGTGGCACAGCACTCGGTGCGGAATCGATATCCTCGACCACGAGAATCGTTGTTCCCCCGAGTTCGGGGACTTTGGCTGTGGCCACGACCTGGCCGACAACACGTGCGAGTCTCACCGGTGACCGCCTCTTCTTCGGGTGTCGAATGAACGGGATCGATGCACTCCCGCTCACCCCAAGTGACCCGGGAGTGCATCGAAGAGGACGCTACGACGATGCCCACCCAAGTCTGTTATCTCTGACGGATAGCCTCAGCCCGGGTAGTTGTCCCGCAGGTATGTGGCGGGGGCATCTGGAGTTCGGCAAGGTGTGCAATTGATGAACGGCCGCTCGATGTAGTGACCGTGCGGCCACAGCGAGAGCCAAGGAGACCCAGATGATCGAAGACGTCGACGCCGATTTCCACACTCCGACCAGCGACGATCCGACCTGGACCGAGACAAATTTCTTCGGGTTCTACATCCCGGAAGCCGCGCTGAACGTCGGCGTCTACGCCCTGTTCCGGCCGAACGTGGGCGTCGCGATCTCTACGATCGCCATGAACTCGAAGTTCGTGCAGGCGCCATGGCAGGCTGAGTACTGGGATGCCCAGCATCACCTTCCCATTCCGGAGCCGCGCAACCTGCGCGACTACCGGCTCGCGAACGGCCTGCACGTCGTGTGCAAGGAGCCGAACCGGGTGTGGGACGTCGAGTTCGACAACGGTGACGGTGTGTCGCTTGCCTTCCGGTACACCGCGCTGGCTGATGCGTTCGATATTCACGATCCGAAGCAGGATCCGATCGTCGCCAAGCAGGCCGAAGACGGTGTGTTCGCCTGGGGCGAGGCGTACGCCGGCCACTTCGATCAGACCGGACACTTCGAAGGCGAAGTGAACCTGCGCGGCAAGAACTACGCCGTCGACTGTGTCTCGACGATGGACCATAGTTGGGGACTGCGGTCCGAGCACCAGGGCCACACGATGAGCTGGCTACACGCGCACTTCTCCAAGGACTTCGCCGTGCACGGCATCTTCGACTTCGATCCCAACGGAGGGCCGGACGCCCCCACTGAACTGTCGCTCCAGCACGGCTATGTCGTCGACAAGGGCGAACTCTACGGACTGGCCGCCGGTCGGGGACGGACGATCCGAGAAGGGTTCTTCGCCAAGTCGGTCGAGCTCGAACTCACCGACAGCGAAGGACGCGAATACGAACTCCAGGGAGTCGCACGGACCAGCTTCCCGTGGCAGGCGGGCCCCGGAACCGTCGGGTACAACGTGCTCGCCGAATGGCGTTCGGGTTCGCAACGCGGCTGGGGAGAGATCCAGGACTTCATTGGCCCCCAGCAACTCTGCAAGATTTACAGCGCGACACCGTTCGCCGGCCGCTGACCATGTGCCGACCGGAACCGCCTCAGGCGGTGATCTTCGATCTCGACGGCACTCTGGTGCAGACACGAGAAGCATCCTGGCGAGTATTCGAGAAGATCAGCGCTGCGCACCATCTCGGAATCGTCGACCCCGAGCAGTTCTACGAGATGTTCGCGAACAACTTCTTCGTCTCCCTGCGCAGCCTCTGCCGCGACGCCGAGCACGCGCACGCCGTCGAAGCGGACTTCATGCGCAGTCTCGGCGCCGACTACGCCCCCCTGATGATTCCGGGGATGGTTGACATCGTGAAGGCGCTGGTCCCGCACGCGACTCTGGCCGTCCTGTCCTCGAACTCCACCGAGGTTATCCGCAGAATTCTACGCAAAAACTCACTGGCATATTGCTTTTCGCACGTCTTTGGCGGTGACGTGGAACCGGACAAGACAAAAGGGATCCAGCGTTTTCTCGACGATGCAGCTCAAGGGTCCGGGCGGCGGTGCCAGGCTTTCTACGATGAGTCGGCGATCGGGAGTCCCGTGCCGGCCCAGTCGACGGCCATCATCACCGACRCGGTCGGCGACGTCGAGGCGGCCGTGAAGTCGGGGATCCGCGCCATCGGCGTCGCCTGGGGGATGCACACCGAGGAACAACTGCTCACTGCAGGAGCGGAATTCGTCGCCATCTGGCCCCAGGAGATCCTGGCGCACCTGTTCGGCAGTTCAACCGCGACGCCGGCATGTGTGTGCCCGACCCAACCCGCCATAGGGCTGCGGACGTCCGAAGCGGTTACGGCCGCTCCGGCGGCCCGGATGCAACGTAGAGCGGCCGGAGCGAAGGCAATGCAAAGACGGATGACCTCGCACGGGGCCCTGCCGCAAGAACATCAGCAAGTGCAATCCATGCCGGGTCCAGCGCCAGCGCCAGCCTCGCACGAACCTGGGGGAGAGAACGAGTTGCTGCTCGCCGTCCGATTGGCTATGCCATGACGCATCGGCCGCACGTGCTGGTCACCAATGACGACGGGATCGACGCGCCGGGACTGCTCGCCCTCGCGCACACGGCGTGTGAACAGGGCTACGACGTCACGGTCGCGGCTCCTCATCAGCAAGCGAGTGGGAGCGCGGGCGGGTTGACTATGTTCCCGGTCGACGACCACATCGAAGTGAGCCATCGTCGGCTTCCCGGCCTGCCAGGAGTCGAGGCGTACTCGGTCGCCGCGCATCCCGGCATGATCGCGCTGGCCGCGGTGCTCGGCCGCTTCGGCCCAGTGCCCGACCTCGTGCTCTCTGGCATCAACGAGGGCTCCAACCTCGGTGCCGCGGTGTTGCACTCCGGTACTGCCGGCGCGGCGCTGGTGGCGGGGGCGCACGGTGTGACTGCGCTGGCGGCATCGCTGCACCTCGATTTTGAACTCGAGGAACCCCGCGCTGACGGCTCTGCGCGTTACTGGCGCACAGCCGCGGATGTTGTCGGCGCGATCTTGCCGAACATTTTGTCCGCCGATGCGGGATCGGTGTTCAACCTCAACGTGCCCAACCTGCCCGCCGAGGAGACACGGCCCCTGGTCGGAGCGGCGTGGACCCTGGCGGGCACGGCGCCGACCTTGCTTCCCTTCATCGCCGACTTCGACCGGCGTGCCGTTGCTCTTCCTGTCGGGAATTTGTCGGCACCGGACATCAGAATCATCGACGGGTCCGACATTGCGGGAGTGCGAAACGGACATCCCACGCTGTCACTGCTCCAATGGCGCGGAGACACCGCGATCGACTGGATCGAATAGGTCCACGAGGCGACCGAGCGCAGCCAGAAAGTGACAGTCGCTGCAGTGTCGGCATCGTCTGGTGCCGGTATCGGCAAGGTCTTGAGTAAGAACGCTACTCACGAAGTAGGAGGCAGGACAATGAGTTCTGGTGCTGTTGGATTGATTGAAACGGTGGGCTTGGTCGGTGCCATCGAAGCCGCTGACGCCATGGTCAAGGCTGCCAACGTCGACCTCGTCGGATACCGGACACTGCGCAACGGGCAGGTCACGGTGATGGTCCGCGGCGACGTCGGAGCGGTCCAGGCTGCGGTCGACGCAGGGGTATCGGCAGCGCGGAGCACGGGCGAGTTGGCGACATCGCATGTTATCGCGCGTCCGCACGGTGATACCGAGGACGTACTGGCCGCAGCGATACCCGCGGTCTGATCCATTCCCATTTGTGAGCGGGACCGATTCGACGTCAAGGTATCCGGGCCGGAGGTGTGTCTTCGTGTTACGCCACGACGTCGCGGCCTGGCGGCAGCTGCACGCTCAGAGCGGAGGACGATCCGTGCGATGCTCGACCACCGTGCCGGAACCGGCTCGGTGGTCGAGCGTGCAGCCCAACGCTTCGGACTGCCGGGGTGGTCAGATCGGGGACACTCTTGTCGGGACCCCGGGGTCGATGGTGCCGGACCGGTAGGCCGCAGCCTCCGCTTCTGCCGCACGCAGGAAGCTGGGCGTGTTCGACGCACAGGCGAGACAGATCGCCTGGTGGTCTGCCGACGGATCCCGATCCATCTCGTAGGCGATGTACGAGTCACCGCAGCGATGACACTGAACGCGCGCCTCCCAGGCGTCGGCGACCTCGTCGCGCGGATCGAACGGGCGGGCGAGCGTGAACCAGGAAGGCTTCGAGAATCGGAGGGCGATCCCGTACAGGGCCGCCGCGAGCACACAGCTCGCGGGCGGTGCCCAGACGGCGCCCGGGGTTCCCCCGAATGCGACCATGGCGATGCCCGTCAGAGATGAAGCACCCCAGGCGAACACCCCCGCGGGATTCACCGACGGGACGCGTCCCGGCCGGAACTCCGCCGCCGCGGCGTCCGGTCCCTTAGTTCGCGACGAGACAAGGATGTGCGTGAGGGCGATCGCCACCCAGCTCACGATGATCACACCCTGGTAGCTCAGCGCCTGCAGGATCCACGTCAGGACGTTCGTCAACATCATCACGTAGACGATCACGGCAACGACCGCCAGCCAGAACACCCGAGGGAGGGTGAGTTTGAAGGCCCGCGCGAAGAAGTTCTGCAGGTTCGTCGAGGCGAGGTAGAAGTTCCCCGTGTTGACCCGCGTCTGGCTGACGACGACCCACAACAGTCCCCAGAACCCCATCATCGCGACGATCCCGAGAATCGCCGACTCCTCGCTCAGCGCTCCCTCGATGGCGATTGTGTGCGCCAGGATCATCCCCACTACCGCATTCACGAGAAGTGTCATCACGTAAAAGGGCGTTCCGAAGGTTAAGCGCCCGTTGAACGTCGCGTCCTCGGGGCGACCGAACCGGGCGAAGTCCCACGCCATCATGGTGACGACCCAAACACCCATGTACACGGTGTACGCGAACCACCAGCCCGGCACACCGAGATCGGCTACGCCGTCGGGTTCGTAGGTGAGCCAGTCGTTGCTGTACCCGTAGCGGACGATGGTCCAGACGACCGAGCCGACGAGGCCGACGAGGTAGAGCGGAAGGAGTACCCCGTTGATCTTGTCCAGCCATGTGGTCACGCCGCGCATCGCCAGGGGTGCCTGGTACACGACGACGATCAGACAGCACAGTGCAATCGGGAGGGCGGGGATGTAGGCGTGCAGGGCGCTGGCGACGATGGCGCCTTCTGCGACGACGTAGTAAGTGATGGTGACTCCGAAGAGGGCGGCCGCGAATGCTGAGCCGGCTCGTCCGAACAGGGCGCGGGAGAAGAGGGACACGCTTGTTCCCGTTTTGGCGGCGTACCTGGCGGCCACTGAGTTGATCGCGCCATAGCTCACGGCCGACAGTGCGATGCCGATCAGGGTGTCGACCGTACCCACGGCAAGCGTGACCGTACTTCCCACCACGACCCAGAACATCGCGCTCATAAGTCCGAGCCACGCCATCGAGACCGACAGGCGCCCGCTGCGCCACGACAAGGGAACGATGTGCAGTGAATAGTCCTCGGCAGCAGCGTGTTCGAGGACCTTTGGATCGTCATGTGATGACACGACGAGTGCGGGGACTTTGTTCGCACTCAACTCCGGCGATAATGGCATGGTTCTTCCTTTCGATGACGGTTTCTGGCGCCGTTGCCATCTGGATCCTGAAAATTGAAGGTGCGCCTTGCCCGGGTGCCCCACGACCTCGATGAGGCACCCGCGCAGGTAGGAGCGGACGTGGCTCAGACTGCCGCGGTCTCGGAGATCGAGAGCGTCCCCTTGATGTAGTCGACGCCGGGATCATCGGTCCAGTGGACGATCGTGCGTCGCTTCAGCATCGCGCGGAACTGGTCGGTGGAGTTGGGCAGCACCTCGCCGCTGCCCCAGTCCAGGATCACTCCGTACTGGCGAACGCAGTCCATCTCGTTGATCAGACCGGACCGGTACTCCGCCGATACCGCCTGTGGATCACGCTCCATCCAGGCATGCCGGTTGTTCCGGATGTACTCGCGGGCCTTGTCGGTGGCGCCGGCGTCCACCTCGTAGTCGAAGACCTCCGGGTCGATCTCCTTGATGACGACTCCGTAGTCCTTTTCGGCGCGTTCGATCGTGACGTAGCCGTCGATGACGTCTTCGAGCACGGCGTCGACGGCACGCTGCAGCGGATCGCCCAGGCCGCCGCCGCCGGCGGAGGGGCGGGTGAACTCGTCTCCGGACTTGATCGGTACTGCCGCGAAGATCGAGCCCAGGTACTGCTCGTTGTCGGTTCCCTTGTTGAGCCAGACACCGTGTGGAATCGAGGGCAATCCGCCCCATAGCCCCCAGGTGACCGAGCGCTCCCGGTCACAGCAATAGGACATCACGGTGTTGCTGCTGGCCCATAGTCGGCCGCCCTTCTCGGCACCGAGTCCGCCGCGGTACTTTCCCGGGCCTCCGGAATCGGGCACTAGATCATGGCACGAGGTGAGCACCGGGGCCAGGCGCTCCTGGCCCTCGAAAGGTTGGGTGCCGTACTGGACACCGAACACGGCGGCCGATGCGTTGTAGCCGTCGGCACCGTTTCGGGCGCCCCAGCCTCCCATCATCCAGTCGTACCACATGAAGTTGGGGTTGCCGTTTTCGCGCCCGTCGCGCCCACCCACCAGTAGGTACTCGAGGTTGAAGGTGCAGGCCATGGCGCGTTCGGGCTGGATATCGGACCAGATCTCGAACACCGAGCTCATGATCTTCTCGAACGGCCCGGAGCAGAATCCGGCACACGGCGATGGCCAGTCCGCGTTGACCACCGAACCGAGCGGGCCGAGATCCGCTGTTACGACACGGTAGAAGCCCGAATTGAGGGGGATGTCCGGGAACTGCATCTTGGTGCCGGCGACGATTCCGGCGAACGAACCACCGAACCCGGCGTTGAGCATCGAGGAGATGGACGCATGTGACTCGCTGAGGTCGTAGTGGACGGAGTCGCCTTTGATGGTCATCTTCATGGTGACCGGGATCAGGCCCTCGCCCAGTGCCGGATCCTGGTCGATGTAGTCCTCGGTGTACCACACGCCGTCGGGCAGGGCGGCGATCTTGGCGCGGGTGAGATCTTCGACGTAATCCTGGACCTCGGCCATGGCCGTCTTGATCGTGTCGACACCGTATTTGTCGCACAGACGCTGTATTTCGCGTTCGGCGACGCGAGTGGCCTCGGCCTGCGCCTGCATGTCGCCGATGATGTCGCGAGGGTTCCGGGTGTTCTTTGCTATGAGGTATGCGACGTCCTCGAGGAACTGATCTTTGCTCCAAAGCCGGGTCGGCGGAATTCGCAGGCCCTCGCCCATGTGGTCGAGTGCCTTGACGTTGAACGAGCCCGGGGTCGCGCCGCCGACGTCCGCCCAATGGCCGTTGGCCTGCGCGTAGCCGAGCAGTTCGCCGTCGTAGTAGATCGGCCGGATGATGCGTGTGTCGTTGAAGTGGCTTCCTCCTTCGTACACGTCGTTGATGACGAAGACGTCCCCCGGATGGATGTCGCCCTCGAATTGGCGGATCACGGCCTTTGCGGTGTAGTGGAGGGTGCCGACGTGCGCTGCGATGTCACCCGTGCCCTGCATGACGGTGTTGCCCTCGGGGTCGCAGATCGCCGAGGAAAAGTCACGCGAGTAGATGACGAACGAATAGCAGGTCCGCAGGATCTGTTCTGCCATCTGATCGACGGTGTTGATGAAGGCGTTCTTGAGAACTTCGAATGTCACCGGGTCCAGTGATGTAGCCATGATTTCAATACCTCTTTCGAATTCGATTGCAGCCGAAAGTTATTTACGCGGAGTGCTCGAGGATGAGATTGCTCCACTCGTCGACCCGGGCGGTTGTCCGAGGCGGAACGACGGTGGTCGAATCCAGCTGGTCCACGATGCAGGGACCTGACAGGATCGCCCCCGAGGGAAGGCCGGCGCGGTCGAACACCGGAGTGTCGAGGCGAGCCACCTCGTCCGGGAACAGGACATGCCGTACCTCTGTCGGAACCGGCGCGAAGTCCGCGGGGTCGATCAGTTTCGCAGGCTTGACCTCGGTCCTCGGAGTGAGACCTATGGCGCGGACCAGGATTCGATAGATCTCCACGCCCGCGTCGTCGGCGGCAAAGTTGTGCTCCCTGAGATGGGTGGCGTGGAACGTGGCAACAACGTCGTCGAGGTTCGCAAGCGGCACGGTCACGGGCACGGCGATGGCACGCCACTGACCGAGGTACCGCATGTCGAGGTAGTACTCGAAGATCATGTCCGCTTCGTCGACGTGCTCCGCAGCCAGGCGTTCGCGTCCCTGCGCCTCGAGCTCCCGGAACGACTCTGCGAGGTGGCCGAGATCGGCCTCGGCCGCATCGGCAAGATACATCTTGGTGAGGTCGTGCTGGATGTCGACGAGCATGCAGCCCATCGCCGAGGTCACTCCCGGGTGCGGCGGGATGATCACCGCGGGGATGCCCAGGTTCTTGGCCAGGTAGGCGGCATGCAACGGCCCGGCCCCACCGAATCCGACGAGGGCGAAGTCGCGCGGATCGTGACCCTTGCGGATCGAGATCAGTCGAATGGCGTCCGCCATGTTCGCATTGGCCACCTTGATGATCGACTGCGCAGCCGTTTCCACGTCCAGGCCGAGTGGTCGGGCGACCTTCTCGACTGCAGTGCGCGCGAGCGACTCGTCGAGCTCCTTGACTCCGCCGGCCAGCTTCTTGCCGACGGTGCCCAGGATCAGGTTGGCGTCGGTGTTGGTCACCAACTCGCCCCCGCCGCCGTAGCACGCGGGCCCGGGCTCCGATCCTGCCGACTGCGGTCCGTTGCGAAGCGAGCCGGCGTCGTCCAGCCATGCGATCGAACCGCCACCGGCGCCGATGGTGAGGACCTCGATGCTCGGGAAGCAGATCGGGTAGCCGAACTCGACACTCCACATGTTCGTCGTCCCCAGCACCCCGTTGTCCGTGAGGGACACGTCGGTGGAGGTGCCACCCATGTCGAATCCGATCGAGTTCTCGTATCCGCACATTCGCGCGATGTGACGACTGGCGATCGCGCCCGCGGCGATTCCTGAGGCTGCCAGGCGCGCACCGTACTTCTCCGCCATAGTGGGGGTCATCATGCCGCCGCCGGAGTGTAGAAGCAGGACGTCGTTGGCGTATCCGTTCTCTGCGAGCCGTCCCTCCAGGGTGCGCGCGTATGGCCCGATGATCGGTACCAGTGCAGCATTGGCGACGGTGGTCGAAAACCGTTCGTACTCGAAGATTTCCGGAAGGACGTCGCTCGACGTCGTGATCGCGACACCCGGCAATTCCTCTGCCAGGATCTCCGCCATCTGGTTCTCGTGCTCGGGGTTGGTGAACGAATTGACAAAGCACACGGCCACGGTCTCGACCGCACGACGCTTGAGGATCCGCGCGACGTCACGCGCCTGATTTTCGTCCAGCGGCTCGAGAACCGTGCCGTCGTAGCCGATGCGCTCGCGGACCGTCAGGCGGTGCCGGCGAGGCACGAAGGGCTCGGCGACTTCCTGATAGGGATCCCAGGTTTCGCGGTCTCCTCGGCGAATTTCGATGACGTCGCGAAATCCTTCGGTCGTGACGAGCGCGATCCGGGGGAACTTGCGAGTGATGAGGGCGTTGGTCGCGATCGTCGTTCCGTGCGAGAAGAACTCGACATCCTCCCAGCTCACACCCGCCTGCTTCATCCCGGCCAGCACGCCCTCGATCGGGTCGGCCTGGGTCGGGTACTTCGCGGTGATGATCTGCCCGTCCTCACGCTGCACGAACACGTCGGTGAAGGTTCCTCCGATGTCGACCGCGGTGCGGATCTTCTCCGGCCTACTGATGGCTTCGGTCATGTTGCCCTCCTCGGGATGTGTCGCTGACCTCCGTCACCCAACGCTTCGCCGGCGGAACCGGCAATTGGCCCATCAACCAATCGGATGCCCGCCGGTACTGGAGATTGACACAGGTCGACTGCTCCGAAATCGCTTCTACCTGCGGAAACGAGTGGGCGAGTCGAGTAACATTCAGGTATCCGACATCCCGGCGAAACCGATGGTCACCGGATTGCAACACGCTCCGCTTCGGGTGTGGAGCACCTCTTGTCTCGCCGTGTGGCGCATCCGGAGTACCCGTAGAGTGGCATTCGACCGCCACCGAGGTGGCCCCCTCCCTCGAGAGGAGCGAACGAGTGAAGATCGGCATGCTGTACTCACTCAGCGGCGCGCAGGAAGAAATGGAGAAGTCCATACTCGACGGTGCCGTGGTCGCGGTTCATGAGATCAACGCGAGCGGTGGAGTACTCGGCGAGGAACTGACATTCGCGGTGTTCGACGATCGTTCGGAAGTCGCGTCGACGGCAAGCGGAATCGACCGTCTGTGCCGTGACGAGTCCGTCGACGTCATCGTCGGCGGGTATACCTCGGCCAGCAGGGTTTCGATGCGGCCGGCCATCCACGCCAATCGATCACTACTGATGTATCCGACGTACTTCGAGGGTGAGGAGACCGATTCGCGCGTATTCTATTGCGGCGCAGCACCCAACCAGTACCTCGCTGATTATCTCGGCTGGATTGCGAGCACTCTCGGGCGTCGCGTCTACATCGTGGGGTCTGATTACATTTACCCGAGAGTCCTCGGCGAGGCGATAAGCCGACTCGGAGCGCATTGGGACGTCGAGACCGTCGGGGACTGGTACGCACCGCTCGGCGAAACCTCCTTCGCGGCGGTCCTCGACGACATCGGGCGTAAACGTCCGTCGGTGATTATCTGCAACCTGGTCGGGCGCGACTCTACGACGGCGTTTTACACCCAGTTTCACCGTGCCGGCTTCACGTCGGATTCACTTCCCATCGCGGCGACGGCCACGACCGCGATCGATCTGGGTCACATACCGCCGGAGGTCAGCGACGGCCATTTCATGGTCGCCACCTACTTCTCCAGGATCGAGTCGGACGTCAACGCGTCGTACCGGCAATCCCTGATCGATATCTGCGGACAACGCCGCACGCACGCGGCGCAGGTCGGCGCGTACAACGCCGTGCACGCACTGCGTCTCGCCGCTGAGCAGTCCCGATCACTGGACCCGGGCGAGCTCTCCGAGGCCCTGCTTTGTGTTCGATTCGACGGCAACCCCGAGGGTTTGCCCTTCTACTTCCGAAGCGATCACTACAGCGCGCATCCGTCCTACGTCGGGCGGGCGGCGGACGGCGACTACGACGTCATCGAGGAGTTCCCACCCAGGCTTCCCGAACCCTGGTGGTCGGGGAGCATTCCGCTATCCGCGTCGAGCTGATTCCCTCAGGGTGAGAGCGAGATAGTAGTCCGCACGATCGGCGGTGGCGTGGATCCCGCGCCCGGTCAAGCGCTCGATGCGGGTGAGTCGGTATCGGAGGGTGTTGATGTGGATGCCCAGCTCGGCAGCCGTCGCACCCCAGTGCCCGTCCAACGCGAGGAAGGTGCGCAGCGTCGCGAGATAGGCGGAGCCCTTCTGTTCGTCGTAGTCGACGACCGGTTTCAGCAGTGCCTGGTAGAGGACGCTCGCCAGCCTCGGCTCGGTCGCGAGCAGTGTCGCCGCCAGGGGTGCCGGAAGCGGAACTGGCTGTCCCTCGGAGCGCGACGAGCGGGCGTGGCGATCTGCCAGTTGCCGAGCGCTGATCAATCCTCGCACCAGGTCGTCGCTGCTTCGGAGGACACAGGAGCTAGTGCCGATGGATGGCGTGTAGCCGTGTCGTTGGGCGAACAGTCTCGCTAGGACGTCGAGGTGATGATCGAATCCGGTGCCTCCGGCGGCACCGCCGGAGGCACCCCCACCGTCGATCGTGATCAGGGTGTACGCGCTGTCCTCGTAGGCACCGCACACGCACGTACCACCGCTGCGCAGCCCGAGATCTTGCAGGCCGGCAACAACCTGCTCAATCGGTGTGGCCGCGCTTTCCGGCACGACGACCGAGACCGCTCGGATTCGGGTCCCCGGTTCCAGCCCCAGGGATCGCGCCCACGGATCGAGTGCCGCGGACGCGACATTCGATCCGATCAGCTCCCGGATCAACGCACTCTCGGACTGGTGCCGCGCTGTCCTTGTCACCTCGATTGCGTGAGCGTGGGCGTCGATCTGTTCGGCAAGCCGGCTCACCCGTCTCAGATCCCACGAAATGCGATTCGGATTCGTCAGAACGAGAGCGTGGCCGGATCTAGGAAGTGTCGCGTGGATGGCGGCGGCAGTGCTCGAGATTCGCTTCAATGGAACCGGATTGCGCGCCAGGATTTTCGTCAGAAGGTCGATGTCGGGCGGGTTGGATCCGGAGAGGACGCACCCCTGCATCACCAGCGAGCCTCTGACACCACTCTTTCCGACGAACCCGTCGATGAGGTCACTAATCGCTTCGGGGCCGGATTCCCGCTTCTGCTTCGAGGAGCCATCCGGTTGTGGCAGGAGTGCGGCACCGAGCTGATCGAATGGCATGGTCTTCGGCAGCAGGAAGACCGGGATGGATTGGCGCACGCACTCGGTCAGGAATTCCGGCGGAAGGCTGCAGTCGTCATTATCGATGACTACCGCAATCCCTCCCTCCGATCRCAAGGCGGAGGGAAGCGATTCGGGTCTCGGCAGCGAGGACCAGACCGTTGACGGGAGGTAGACCAGGCTGCCCTCAGGGGGATCGATCGGCGAAGCGGGGTCGATCTCGTAGAGAGCATTCACCGGATCATGCCGCGTTTTCTCCACGGCGCCGGGCGTGAGGGATCGCAGGCCGGCATGATCGACAAGATCGCCTACTGTGGCCAACGCGCCTCCTTCCGGACTCGGGTCGTGCGCCGATTATCGCGCCATACAGGGGTTTTCTCGACCGGTGGAGGGCACACGCGTGGTCGAGGCCGACTGTGTCCTTCGACACCGGTCAGCCACCAGCGGCGATAGCAACCGCGATACTGCCGGTCACCGCAGTGGGAGTGGGTTCACCGTTCGATCCGCCGAGAACAGCGCTCGCACCAGGTAGGTGGGCGCACCGCGGCCCGACTGGACCTGATTCCCGACGCAGCGTCGGTGACGACAGATTTCCCTGTGGCTGCTGATGTGCTGGACATGTTTTCCTGTCGAATAGAGGTTGTACCTCGGGATCACCGGAACTGGGACTATCCGAGCATCGGTGGATCCAGTTCTGGTTCGACTCTTTCGGGAAGGATGCTGCAGACGGGGCGGGTGTCTGTGGGCGCCGGCGGTGGTACATGAACGGGCGTCGTCACCACCGCTCGTGGTAGGTAGGCCGGCGTCGTCACAGGCGGCGCATATGCCGGGTGAAGTTGTTGTAACCGGGTCGACGGGGTCGACGTTCTCTCACGGTTGCCAGTTTGCACGCTGGTCGACTCGTAGCCCGCGGCGAAGGTGATGCACGTCGTCATCGCGACTAACAACTGCAACACGCAGTCTTGGGGCCGTCACGGACGGTGGACCAGAACCAGTTCCCACCCACCGTTGTCACTGCCGGCAGGGTGGTCCTGGCGCAGATGGAGTGAAGTCTCAGGCCCGAGGTCCGACTGGATCGCAGTTTGTCAGCGGTCGAGATGGTCCGCGGCCCGTGCGGTCTGGAGGATGTGTTCGTGCGCGGCCCGTCGGGCGTCCTCTGAGTTTTCGCGTTCGATCGCATCGAGAATCGCGCGGTGTTCACGGACGACGTCCGCATAGCGATGCGGCAGGCTGAGTGCTTCAAATCCCAGTAGCCACATGGCGCCGCGGAGGTTCGCCATGGTTGATCTGGTGCGCTCGAGTCCGAGGTACTCGGCCTGGAGGAGGTGGAACCGCTCGTCAAGGTCCAAGAAGGTCTGGGGGTCCTTGGGATTTTCGACGAGTAATTGTTGCTCGTCGAGAAGTCCCCTCAGCTGATCTACTTGCTCGGCCGTTCGCGTGGTTGCTAGACGTCCGGCAACGTATGGCTCCAGCAGTGCACGGAGGTCGAATATTTCAGTGCGCTCGAGCACACTCAGCTCACGCAACCGGAATCCGCGTTGGCTTGCAATCTCGATAATGCCTTCACGACTTAGCGAGATGACCGCCTCGCGTACGGGGGTGCGAGACATACCCAG
>NZ_JBFUHV010000138.1:0-24476 GCF_056402215.1 Rhodococcus sp. P4_B6
CTCCGGTCTCGAGGTCGGGCGGGCGCACACCGCGGCCCGGGCGATCGGTCTGGCTCGGGGTGCGTTGGAGGATTCGATCGCGTACCTGCACACCCGCCGTCAGTTCGGGCACGAGTTGGCCGACTTCCAGCATCTGCGGTTCAAGATCGCGACGATGGCCGCCGACATCGAGGCCGCGCGGCAGTTGATGTATGCGGTGGCCACCGATATCGACACCGGCCGTCGGTGCTCGCTGGAGGCGTCGATGTGCAAGCTGGTGGCCACGGAGATGGCCGAGCGGGTGACCAGTGAGGCCGTGCAGATTCACGGCGGTGCCGGGTACACCACCGACTTCCAGGTGGAGCGGCACTGGCGCGATGCCCGGTTGACGAAGATCTTCGAGGGCACCAGCGAGATCCAGATGCGGATCATCTCCGACGAACTCCTGGGAAGGGCTGCCGAATGAGCACACTCACCACAAGCATCGCCGTCGGCGATCGCGCTGTGAGCGACGCCCGGCGAGTCTCCGAACTCGCACTGGCCTTGCCGGAAGCATCGTTGACGGGAATCGCCGTGGCGGGGCTGCTCGCCCCACGACCGGCGGTCGCAGCCACACGTACCGGGCTGCAATGGAATTCGCAGTCTGCGGTGACGGATGACGACGTCGTCCGCGTCGAATCCGTCGTCACCCGGGTCGAACAGTCGGCGGACGGAGCGGTTCTCGACCGCCACGTGCGGCTCGTCGACGACGGCGGGTCGGTCCGCGAGCAGGGTATCGAGACGTGGCGCCTGCCCGACCCCGCCGGAGTTCGATACGACCCGGCGGTGGACTTCTGCACCCCCGCCTGGGGAGAGGTTCTCCGCGAATCGCTCTCCGCCGATCCTGCCTTCGCGTCCTCGCTGGCGACGTGGGACGGCACGGTGGGCCTGCGCTGCACCGACGCCTCGGGCGGGTCCCGCGAGGTGCACCTGCGGATCTACCGCGGCCGGATCATCGACGTCGCGCGCCGCGTCCCGGGTGGGGCCACGTTCACGCTCGTCATCCCGGCCGTGACGTGGGTCGACCTGGTGGTCGCCGAACACAACGACTTCATGCGCCGCGCGATCAGCGGTGAATTCTCCTCCAGCGGCGACGGGTACGAGTACCTGCGACTCACCAAGCCGCTCGACATCGTCATCGCCCATGCCCGCGCCGCCGCACGTGAGTGGCAAAGCGTGTCGGGGCACACTTTGCCACTCACGTGCGGAAGGGAGGCCCAGTCGTGATCGAGGCCCGGTACCTGGAAATCGACGGCGCGCTCGGCTTCGTCGAAATCGTCACCCCCGACAATCGTCGGGACATCGAAACGCCCACCGTCCTGTGCCTGCACACCGCGGGGCAGAGCGGAGTCCAGTGGCGCCACGCCGCGTCCGCACTGGCAGACCGCGGCTACCGGGTGATCGTCCCCGACCTTCCGGGCCACGGGCGTTCCGAGCCCGCGGTCGACGGCCCGATCACCAGCATCGTGGTGTTCGCGGACTGGCTCGGGAAGGTCCTCGACGCCCTCGCCGTCGAGCGGCCGTTCGTGATGGGATGTTCCATCGGGGGCAAGCTGACACTCGAACTCGCGACCCGCCCGTCGCGGCCGCTGGCCGGGGCGATCGCGATGGAGGCGGAGGCCGGTCCCGGCCGCGTCAGCGTCGGCGGTCTGCGTCGCGAACTCGAGGACGTCGCCGGACCCAGCCGCGCTGACCGCACGTACCTGGGCACCCTGGCGTCCATCGGGCGGTCCGTGCCCGAACCGCAGGCCCGCCTGATCGCCACGATGCACAAGCGCGAGGACCCGGAGATCTCGTCCTCGGACCTCATCGCCTGGGGAACGCACGACGTGCGGGACCGTCTCGCCGACATCACCTGCCCCATCAGGCTCGTCGCCGGAGCGCAGGACCCGTGGATCCAGGCCGGACTCGTCGAGCAGGCCGCAGCGAGAATCGAGGCTGCCCGGCCGGGATCTGCGACGTTCACCCTGCTCGACGACATCGGCCACTACCCGATGGAGGAGATCGACGATTTCGCGTCGGTGGCGGACGGCTGGCTGACGGAACTGCGCACCACGGCGGTGCTCTCGTGACGGCGCACGACACGGCCACGCGCCGTGACACTCTCGCCGCGTTGCTCGACGCACTCGTGACGGCCGACCCGACGGCCCCCGCCACGATCGACGTCGTCGACGGCGAACCGATCGTCTCGGGCCGCGCCGACCTCCGCGACCGCGTCGAGGCTCTGAAATCGGAACTCTCGAGGGTAGGTGTGCGCCGCGGCCAGTGTGTGGCTGTGCTGCTGCCGAACTGGTCCGATGCCATCGTCTGGCAGCTCGCCTCGTCGGCCGTCGGCGCACACGTCATCGGCGTCAACACCCGCTACAACACGCACGAGATCGCGCACATCCTCACCTCCGCGCGACCCGCGGTGGTGGCCGTGGCGGACCACTTCCACGGCCTCGACTTGTTCGGGCGACTCGGCGAGGCGCAGCAGTCCGTCGATCTCCCGGCACCGGCGGTCGCGGTGGTGCGCGGCCCGGCGGCCGGGGGCGAGGCTCCCGATCCGGCGCGGTTCGACCTCGGCGGCGGCGCCTGGACCGCGGGCAGCGCGGACACCGGTGGTGTTCGGGTGCCGGAGACACCCGACATGGCCACCACGACCGCCGCGGGCGAGCGGGCGGATCCCGGCGACCCGCTCGCGGTCGCGTTCACCACGTCCGGCTCCACCGGCGTTCCGAAACTCGCGGCCCATCGGGAATCCGCGGTGGTCCGGCACGCCCGCGCCGACGCCGTCGTCCTCGACGTCGAGCCCGGCGACGTCACGCTCTGCGTGCTGCCGGTGTCGGGAGTGTTCGGATTCAGCACGGCCCTGGCGACTCTCGCCGGCGGCGGCGCGCTGCTGATGGAGCCCGTCTTCGAGGCCGCGGCCACGCTGGGCCGCATGCAGTCGCTGAAGGTGACACACGTGGTCGGCGGCGACGACCTCTTCACCCGTCTCCTCGACACGTGGCACGGGGGTGACCGCGCCGACCTTTCTTCGTTGAAGCGGCTCGGGATCGCCGACTTCCTCGGCCGTTCACACGAGGTGGCCGCATGGGTGCGGGACGAATTCGACGCCGTCACCACGGGCGTCTTCGGGTCCTCCGAGGTGTTCGCCCTGATGCTGCTGTGGGATGTCACCGATCCGGAAGCCGTGCGCTGGAACGGCGGCGGGCGTCCGGTGGAACCCGCCATCGAGATCCGGATCGCCGACCCACTGGACGATTCCGTTCTCCCCGACGGCGAGCAAGGCGAGCTTCAGGTGCGCGGACCGAACGTCGTCGACGCGTACCTCGGCAATCCGGAGGCGGCCGCGCGAGCATTCACGTCGGACGGCTGGTTCCGCAGCGGCGACCTCGCCGTCGCGACCGGAGACGGCGGCTATACATACGTATGCCGGATGGGGGATGTGCTCCGGCTGCGCGGATTCCTGGTGGATCCCGCCGAGATCGAGCACCGGATCGCCGAACACGACGGCGTCCACCTCACGAAGGTCGTCGGAGTCACCGGCACCGGCGGATACACCGAAGCCGTCGCGTTCGTCGTCCCGGCCGAGAACGCCGACGTCGACGCCGCCGAACTCAAGTCGTGGTGCGCAGAGTCGTTGGCGGCGTTCAAGGTTCCGGCCGCCGTGCACATGATCGAGGAAATGCCGACCACCGTGGGCGGTAACGGGGCCAAGATCCGAGCGGTCGAACTGCGCGAATGGGCGCAGCGCTGGACCGATCACGAAAGGGATTTCCGCAGTGCCTGAAAATTCGAACGCCCAGGCGACCGATGTCGTCGTCTGTGAGCCCCTCCGCACCCCCGTCGGCAGATACGGCGGCCAGTTCACGGACGTTCCCGCCGCCGACCTCGGCGCCCGTGTGGTGTCCGAACTGCTCGACCGCACCGGCGTGGATCCGGGCAGCATCGACGACGTGATCTTCGGTCAGTGCTACCCGAACGGCGAGGCACCTGCCATCGGCCGCGTCGTGGCCCTCGATGCGGGCCTGCCGGTGACGGTTCCCGGTCAGCAACTCGACCGCCGCTGCGGATCGGGTCTGCAGGCCGTGCTCGACGCGGCGATGCGGGTACAGACGGGGGTCGCCGAACTGGTGATCGCCGGTGGCGTGGAGTCGATGAGCCGCGCCGAGTACTACACCGAGTCGATGCGCTGGGGAGCCAAGGGCGCCCCGGCAGCGCTCCACGACCGGCTCGCCCGCGGACGTGTCACCGCCGGCGGCCGCAACTACCCGGTGCCCGGCGGCATGCTGGAGACGGCGGAGAACCTGCGCCGCAGGTACGGCATCAGCCGCCGGGAACAGGACGAACTCGCGGTCAGCTCCCACCAGCGGGCGGTCGCCGCCATCGACTCGGGAAAGTTCGCCGAGGAGATCGTGCCGGTGGAAGTCCCGGTCCGCAAGGGTGATCCGCGGCTCGTCGACCGGGACGAGCATCCCCGCGCCGACACGACGCTCGAGTCACTCGCGCGTCTACGGCCAATCATGGGCGCCACCGACCCCGACGCGACCGTCACTGCAGGCAACGCCAGCGGACAGAACGACGGTGCGGCAGCATGTCTCGTCACCACCCGGGCGCAGGCGGAGCGTCTCGGTCTCCGGCCGCTCGCCCGCCTGGTCACCTGGGCGGTGGCGGGTGTGGAGCCGTCCGAGATGGGCATCGGACCGGTGCCGTCCACCGAACGGGCCCTGAAGCGCGCCGGGCTGACGCTCGCCGACATCGACCTCATCGAACTGAACGAGGCCTTTGCAGCGCAGGCGCTGGCCGTCACCCGTGAATGGAATTTCGGTGCGCAGGATTTCGACCGCACCAACGTCAACGGTTCGGGAATCTCGCTCGGGCATCCCGTCGGCGCTACGGGAGTGCGGATCCTCACCACGCTTCTGCGCGAGATGGACCGTCGTGGAGTCCGTTACGGTCTCGAGACGATGTGTATCGGCGGCGGCCAGGGGCTGACCGCGATCTTCGAGAGGATCTGACCCCTCAGCTGTCGAGACCCCGAATCCAGTCGGTGAGCGCCCGCACAACCTGTGCGGGCGCTTCCGGCATCAGCGCATGGCTCGCGTTCGGGACGACGCTCACGGTGACCAATTCGCCGAACCGGTCCCGCAATTCGTTCGCCGTCTCGCGCGGCCGGAACGGGTCGAGAGCGGACTGCAGGTCGAGAATCGGCTGGTGCGCGACCGCCCACCATTCGTCCTTGGGTGTGGCGGCCGACGCTGCGAGCTGCCCCTTCGACACCTCCGGATACCAGCCGCTGAGCCATTCCGTCGGGTCGTTGCCCGGCGCGAAGAATCCGGTCTGCAGGTAGCCGATCCGCTCCGCGTCGGGCAGTGAGGGATCGGCGCACTTCACCGCCAGCGCGGTCAGTGCGGCCGGGTAGT
This sequence comes from Rhodococcus sp. P4_B6, assembly GCF_056402215.1. Classification (NCBI taxonomy): domain Bacteria; kingdom Bacillati; phylum Actinomycetota; class Actinomycetes; order Mycobacteriales; family Nocardiaceae; genus Rhodococcus; species Rhodococcus sp. P4_B6. The sequence continues at coordinate 5,427 of NZ_JBFUHV010000138.1, forward strand.
TGCGGGCGCCCGCCGCCGCGACGACGACGCCGCGCACCAGGTCGGGCCGGTCGGCGGCGAGYATTCGTGCGACGTAGTGCCCGTAGGCGTGACCGACGACGACGGCCGCGCCGTTGTCCTGTGTCTCGATCACCGCTCCGACGTCGGCGGCCAGGTCGTGCAGCGTGATGTCCTCCAGCGGACCGGTGCTTCGGCCGATGCCGCGCGGTTGCGGACGGGAGACCCGGAACCCGTTGCGCGCGAGCCCACTCGCGACGTCGTCGTAGTCGTACGACTCGCGGCCGAGCGAGGGCAGCAGGATCACCGAGGGGCCGATGCCCTCGACGACGACCTCGATCACGGCCGACGCGGTGTGCACGAATTCCGTCGTCCGCGCTTCGGATGTGTTCGCCATGTTGATTCCTCCACAAACGTCGAGACCCCGGGCGACGCGATCTCTCGCGTCGCCCGGGGGAATGGGCCGTGGCTCAATCCGCGGCGGGATCGAGCGCGAAGTCGTAGGTGACGACCTTACGCCCGGTGTCGTCGAGCTGCGGATCGAGGAGGAGCTCGGGTTTCGTCGCGCCGGCGACGTCGTCATCGATCCAGTCGCCACCCGCGAAATACAGCTGCGTGATGATCGGCTGCTTGCCCGGGGACGTCACCCGCAGGTGCAGGTGCGCCGGACGCCACGGGTGCCAGCCGGCGGAGTTGATGAATTGCCCGGTGGGGCCGTCGGTCGGGATCTGGTACGGCGCAGGCTCGATGGTGGTGATCTCGTACCGACCCTCCGCGTCGGTGACGATGGTTCCGCGCAGGTTCCATTTGGGCAGGTGGGGAGCGAACTGCGAGTAATAGCCCTCGTCGTCGGCATGCCACAGCTCGATAATGGCGCCGCCGAGCCCCGTGCCGTCCAGGTCGGTGACCTGGCCCCGGAGAACGAGCGCGGTGTGAGCCCGATCCTCGTCGCGCATCGGAAGGGCGCACCGCGCGGGGAGTTCGGGCGCACCGGGCACGTAGTACGGTCCCTCGATGCTCCCCTTGGTGCCCTGGAAGTTCCGGGAGTTCACCTCCTCGATCTCGTGCTCGACGAACACGTCGAGGAGTAGCGGCCATTCGCCACCCTCGCCGACGTCGATAAGCCACTGCTTGAGGACGCGGTACTCCGGGTAGGTGACGGCGTGCTTTCGGATCAGCGCGCCGAACCCGGCGAGCGCCTCGGTGGCGATGGCGGACAGGCGTTCCGGCGAAGTGTCGGCGGTGAATCTGGCGCCCTTGAACTTGTCGGTGGCGGCGTTGCCGGAGCCGACCGCGGTGGGGCTTTCGATGGTGGTCATGGATTCTCCTGGTCTCGAGGGGCTAGCTGCGGCCGAAGTAGGAGACGTCGTCGTTGCCGATGAGGTCGGGCACGGTCCAGCCGTCGAGGTCGTACTCGGCAAGGCATTGCTCGGCCAGACCCTTCATCGAACTGACCGTTCCCCGGTTCTCCGCGAACATCAGCAGTTCCGCCTTCACACCCTCGTGGTTGCCGGCGTAGTTGCGCTCGTACAGCTCGTGGCGGCCACCGAACTCGCTGCCCACCGAATCCCACAGGGCCTTCATGATCTTCACCCGCTCGACGGCGGGCATGCCCTCGGAGCCGCGGACGTACTTGTCCAGGTACGGCCGGACCTCGGGGCTCTTGAAGTCCGCCGACGACGACGGCAGGTAGATCAGGCCCGACGCGACGTCCTGCTCGATGATCTCCTTGATCCGCGGGTACCCCTGCTGCATGAACATCCGGTACGTGAGGCCGTATTCGAGCTTGGGGATGACGGTGTCTCCCACCCACGGCTCGGGGTCGCGGATCATCGATTCGGTGAGTGACCAGAACAGGTTTCGCCAGCCGATCACCTCACCGACGCGGGTCTGCACGCCGCGGAACCCGCCCGCTCCGGTGGCGTCGAGGGCCTTCATCAGAAGACCGGCGATGAAATCGAGCTTCACGGCCAGCCGCGTGCACCCCTGCAGGGTGAAGCGCGGCAGGAACCCCGACTGCGGGAAGAAGGCATTGATCTTGTCCACATCGCCGTACATGAAGACGTTCTCCCACGGCACCAGCACCTTGTCGAAGACGAAGATGGTGTCGTTCTCGTCCATCCGCGACGACAGCGGGTAGTCGAACGGGCTGCCCATCACCGCGGCCTGCTGGGTGTAGGACGTGCGGCAGATCAGCTTCACCCCCGGGGCGTCCATCGGGACGGTGCAGATCAGGGCGAATTGCTTCTTCTTGATCGGCAGCCCGTAGTGCGCGATGAAGTTGTAGTTGGTGATCGCCGAACCGGTGGCCACCACCTTGGCGCCGGAGACGATCAGGCCGGCGTCGGTTTCCTTTTCCACCTTCATGAACACGTCGCCGACCTCGTCCGGGGGAAGCTGCCGGTCCACCGGGGGGTTGATGATCGCGTGGTTCCAGTACAGGACCTTCTCCTGCGATTCCTTGTACCAGCGTTCGGCGTTGGCCTGGAACGGCGAATACAGCTCCTTGTTCGCATGCAGGGTGCCGAGGAACGACGCCTTGTAGTCGGGGCTGCGGCCCATCCAGCCGTACGTCATCCGTGCCCAGGTGGCGATCGCGTCGCGGTCCTTCAGCAGGTCGTCCGACGTCTTGGACGCCCGGAAGAAGGGCATCGTCACCCCACCGTTGCCGGTGTCGGTGGGGGTCGTCAGGGTCTCGACGTGCTCGCCGGTGTGCATCGCGTCGTACAGGCGGGCGGTCATCCGGATCGGGTTGCGGAACGCCGGATGCGTCGTGACATCCTTGACACGCTCGCCGTGCAGGTAGATCTCCCGGTCGTCGCGCAGCGACTCGATGTACTCGTCACCCGTCATCGGGCGCGACGCGAAGTTCGCGGTGCGGTTCGCCTCACAGTCCGCAGCGACATTGACCTTGCTACGGTCGACGGCGTTCTCGGGGGCAGCTTCGGTGGTGGTCATGGTGTTTTCCTTTCGTCAGGATTACGAGGCAGCCTGGGCGAGCTGCAAGTGGAGGGGCGTGAAGGACGCGGCGGCGTCGAACCATCCGCTGTGGGGGTCGTCGAGGCAGCCGTTCCACGCCGTGGTGCCGGACGCGGCGCCGAGATCGTGGAAGGTACTGCGGTAGAACAGCAGTGGGTCCTTGGCCGAGTCGACAGAGGCGTCGACGATCTCCCCGATGAAGATGATGTGATCGCCGCCATCGTAGGAGGCCCAGGGTGCGCAGGTCAGCGTCGCCGCGTTGCCGGACAGTGCGGGAGCGATGCCGGAGTCGTCCCACACCGGTTCCGTCCGTTGTGGTTTGCCTGCGAAATGCATGGCGGTATCGAGCTGATCGGCGGCCAGAATGTTCACCGCGAACGGCGCGTCACCCAGGTAGCTGCACGCCTTCGATTTCCGGGTCAACGTCACCTGGCACAGCCGAGGTTCGATCGAGATCGCAGTGAACGCGGTGACGGTGGCCCCGTGCGGCTCGCCGTCGGAGTTGGCGCACGTGATCACGGTGACGCCACTGGCGAACTGACCGAAAATGTTACGGAGAGTGCGCTGATCCATTTTTCGTGACCGCCTTTCTGCACGATTCGTGCGATCACCCCTGCGTTTGGGGGCACCTGCACAACGTATGACGGGCATCACAGTCCGTCGATCCGCATTGCGAACCGCCGATCCGGAACGCGAAACGGGATTGGCGGAGGTGCGGCGCAGGGCCTTGCAGTGACGTGAGTCACAGGCGATGCTAGGGTCGGGAGTTGCTCGAACGCCGCCGAAGCGCGAGGTGAGAGGTCTGGACGTACGTATGCGAGGACAGCTGGAGGGCCCCGGTTTCACCGACTGGGACGAGGTTCACGAGGTGGTTGCGGACGCGTACTTCCCCCACGAACTGCGTCCGCTGTCGCGTGATAACGCCGCGCGGTCGTCGTTGGAATCGTCCGACGTGGGGGCGTCGCGGCTTGCCCGGATCGGATTCGGGGCAGCCGTGGCCATCGAGTCCGACCATCCCGGCGCGTACGGCATCAACATCCCCCTGACCGGTCACATCGTGTCCGTCACCGGCGGCATGGAAGTGACGTCGACGCCGGGACTGGCGACAATCTGTCCGCCCGACACCCGGACCGTGATCACCAACTGGAGCAGTTCCTGCGAGATCATCGGCTTCAAGGTGGACCGGGGCTACCTGCAGAGGGAGATGGACCGCGTGCTCGCCAGGCCGGGTCAGGTGTTGCCGCGGCAACTCGACCTGCGCGCGGGCGCCGGAGCGGAGTGGCTCAGACTCGTCCGTTCCATCGCCGACCAGGCATTGCACGACAGCGTCCTCCTGCGCAGTGAGATGGTGTCGCAGCAATTGTGTGGTGCCCTGACCACCGCTCTCGTGCTCACCGCGATGCCGGACGACGACACCGGCTCGTCGGGAATCCGCCCCCGCATCGTCAAGCGGGTCATCGACGCGATCCATGAGGATCCGGCACGCCCCTGGACGGCGGGCGAGATGGCCGAACTCGTCGGCGTGAGCGTCCGGCGCATGCAGCAGGGGTTCCGCGAATACGTGGGCATGACGCCGATGGAGTTCCTCGTCGACGTGCGCCTCGAACGTGTGCACGCCGATCTGACCGGAAGCGCTTCCTGTGCAACCGTTTCCGAAGCCGCCACCCGCTGGGGGATCATGCACACCGGCAGATTCGCCGCCGCCTACCGCCGCAAGTACGGTGTGACGCCGTCCGAGTCGCTGCGGGACCGCGGCCTCTGAAACTTGTCGGACCCTCGCGATAGTATTCGCACATGAGTTCGACTGGGGGGTCGGTGGGGAGCCGGGTGGCGGAGCATCTGTCGATGCTCGCTGCCGCGGTGGACGGGTTGCTCGATGCAGGCTTGACCGAGCTGTCGGACGGCGAGGTGGTCGAGGTGATGCGCGGGGTGGAGCAGTCCCTTCGCCGCACGGAGGCGGTCTCCCACCGATTGGTGGTGGAGACCGTGGAGCGCTCCGTCCCGGCGAGTCTGGGGTATACCTCGCCGAAGAAGCTGCTGATCGAGGCGCTCCGGATCTCGGGCGCGGACGCGTCCGCCCGGGTCACCGCCGCCCGTGAGCTGGGGGTGTGGCACACCCTGGCGGGCGATCCGATGCCACCCGTCTTGCCGGAAACCGCTGCGGCACAGAGTGATGGCGACATCGGAGCGGATCATGTGCGGGCGATCGCGAAAGTGATGCGCAAGATTCCCCACGCCGTCGACAACGACGCGGTAGCCGACGCCGAGGCCGTCCTGGCCACCTTGGCGCGAAGCGCAACTCCTGAGGACGTGGAGCAGGCCGGGCACCGGCTGCTGGCGTACCTGAATCCGGACGGGAGTCTCGGCGACGACCGCGACCGGAAACGCCGGCGTGGCATTTCGATCGGTCGGCAGGACACCGAACTGATGTCGAGAATCTCCGGTGAACTCGATCCCGTCGCACGGGCGATGCTCGATCCGATCCTCGCCAAGTGGGCGCGGCCCGGAATGAACAACCCGGACGATCCCGACTCACCGGCCGGCGACGGCGAGAACCCGGCGATCGATCGTGACGTGCTGGCTGCCGCGGCCGCACGCGATACCCGCACCGCGGCGCAGCGCAATCACGACGCGTTCAGCGCGGTGTTCCGGACGCTGCTCGAGTCGGGGGTGCTCGGCCGGCACCAGGGCCTGCCGACGACGGTGATCGTCACCATGACCCTCGAGCAGTTGGAGAAGGCGACCGGCGGGCTGGCCACGACGGCTACCGGCGGCCTGCTCCCGATCGAGGACGCACTGGCCCTGGCAGAGAAAGCGCATCCGGTGCTCGCACTGTTCGATCGTGCGGGTCGTCCGTTGCACCTGGGTCGACGGCGTCGTCTGGCCGGTGCCGACCAGCGGCTCGCGCTGATCGCGGCAGACGGGGGCTGCACCCGGCCGGGGTGTTCGGCGCCGGCGAGTCTGTGTGCGGTGCACCATGTCACGGACTGGCACAAAGGCGGGCGCACCGACATCGAAGGTCTGGCCCTGGTCTGCGACGCATGCCATGCCCAGGTCAACGACGGACTGGCCGGCTGGGCGACGAGGTCCGCGCCCGCGCATTCCACTCACGCGGGCCGGACCGAATGGATCCCACCGCCGCACATCGACCCCACCCGAAGACCGCGCATCAACCACCGGCATCATCCTGGTGAGTTGATCGCGCATGCGCGGGGGAGCCGGTCAGCCCCTGTCACCCACAGTCCACCAACAGGTGCCGGGGACCCCGCAGTACCGGGTTGGGCCGGTAGGGCGGCGGATCCTCGACGAGCCGCGGATTCGGGAGGCGGCGGATGAGTTCGGCGAGCGCCATCTGCCCTTCGAGGCGGGCGAGGGGAGCGCCGAAGCAACTGTGGATGCCGCTGCCCAGACCCACGTGCTGGTTGTCCTCGCGGTCGGGGACGAACCGGTCGGCGTCGATGAAGCGTTCGGGATCGCGATTGGCCGACGCCAAGGCCAGGACGAGCGGCGACCCCTTCGGAACGGTGACGCCGTCGATCTCGATGTCGACGATCGGCGTTCGCTGGCCCAGCAGGTGCACGGGCGGTTCGAAGCGGAGCAATTCCTCCACGGCCTGCGGCATCAAGTCCGGTTCCGCGCGAAGCCGCTCGAGAACATCGGGATTGCGCAGCAGGGTCAGCATGCCGTTGGTGATGAGGTTGACGGTCGTTTCGTGCCCGGCGATGAACAGCAGGATGGAGTTGGTGACCAACTCGACGGTGTTCAACTGGCCGTCGGGCCCCGAATCGTTGGCCAGCCCCGACAGCATGTCGTCGCCGGGATTGCGGCGACGGTCCTCGATGAGACCGGCCATGAACATGGCCATTTCCATCTGGGCCTGCTGCGCCGCCTTCACCTGCTCGTTGTCGGCGCTGCTGCGCCGCGGGTCGATGGCCGCTACCAACGCGTCGGCCCAGGCGTGGAACCGGGGTTCCTCCTCGTGAGGCACGCCAAGCAGTCGGCAGATGACGGTGACGGGGAAGGGGTACGCGAAGTCGTCGACGATGTCGATGCGGCCCTTCCCGTCGAGCCCGTCGACGAGGCTCGTCACGAGTTCTGCGAGTTCGCCACGCATGGAGTCGATCCGGTCGGGGCTGTGCGGCGGACCGAACTGTCGCGTCGTCAATCGGCGCAACCGATCGTGCTCGGGCGGATCGAGTTTGAGGAAGGACTCCGGCCCGTCGCCGGCACGATCCGCCCCGGGAAGCCCCGGCCCCCGGTTGTGCAGGTCGGAGCTGATCCTCGGATCGTGCAGAAGCGCCATCACGTCGTAGTACCGGCCGACGAGGAAGGAACCGTTGTCCTGCGGCGCCACCCGCGTCTCACGAAGTTCCTCGTACAGCGGATACGGATTCGGCCGGTTCGCCTGGTCGGTGATCCGCTCGAACAACTGCGCACGCGACATGGACACTCTCCCTGTTACTTCGGTAGCGAGACGAACTCGACACGACGTTCGGTGGGCAGATGACCGGTCACCGCGACGGTCGGGCCGTGGCTGAGAACCGCCGGGTCCGGCAACTCCGACGGCCGCACCTCGAACGGCTCCGCCCGGTCCATGACGTCGAAGTCCGGTGGGAACTCCGCCGCCGACTCGATCAGCCCCCGATAGAAGTCGAGCCACTTCCCCTGATTGAACGCCACCGCCGCGGTGACGCGACCACGGAAGCCGTACGCCGCCACGAATCGCCGGTCGGTGACCGAACCCTGGGTGATCACCACCTGATCGGAGTAGGTGGGGATGCCGACGGACTTGATGTTGACGCCGAACTGGCTGGACCAGAACGCCGGAATCTCCAGGTGCGGTCGCCGGCGGAGGCCGTCGTGGATCATGTTGTGCGCTGCCACCTCGGCCTGGCCGATCGCGTTGCCCCAGTGCTCCAGTGCCAGCAACTGGTAGTCGTAGAGCGGATGCGGTTGCCGTGCAACGTCACCGGCGACGAACACGTTGTCGGTGACGATGCCGTTGATGTCGAATGCCCGGCAGCCGGCGTCGCACGTGACCCCGCGGGGCCCGGCGGCGAGACCGGATCCGAACAGCCAGTCGGTGTTGCGGATGCTGCCCTGCGCGACGATCGCCACGTCGACGTCGAGTGTGGTCCCGTCCGAGAGGTGCGCGCGGCACAGCCGTCCGTCGCTGTCGCCGTCGAGTCCGGTCACCGTGACCCCGGTGCGCAGGTCGACGCCGTGGTCGCGTTGCATGTCGGCGGCGACCGCCGCCACCACCCCGCCGAGCGCACCGACCAGCGGTGCCGGGCCGCGCTCGGTGACCGTCACGGACAGCCCGCGCTCCCGGCACACCGACGCGATCTCCGAACCTGTGAAGCCGGCGCCGATCACCAGGACGTGGCGCGGTCCGGCAGACAGCCGTTCGCTCAGACGTCGGGAGTCGTCGCAGGTGCGGACGGTGAGGACGCCGTCGAGTGCCGCCTCGGACGAGTTCGACCACGGCCGGGCGCGGACGCCGGTCGCGATCAGTACCTTGTCGAACTCGACGGTGTCGCCGTCGCTCAGCACCACCCGGTTGTTCTCCAGATCGAGGGTGGTGGCCCGCACGCCGAGCAGCCACTTCGCGTCGAGGTCGGAACGGTAGGGGAGCGCCGCGTGTTCGGGCGGCATGATCCCGAGGAGGACGGCCTTCGACAGCGGCGGCCGGTCGTACGGTTCGTAGGGTTCGTCGCCGATCAGGGTCAGCGAACCGTCGAAGCCCTGCCCCCGTAGCGCCTCTGCCGCGCGTACCCCGGCGAGCGAGGCGCCGACGATGACGATCCGCACGTCACTCCCCATCGTGGTGGGTGGGGATGTCCGTGGTGATGGCGTGCACCGGGCAGGCCGCGGCGGCCTGCGACACGTGCTCGCGTTCGCCGTCGGCGGGGCCCGCGTCGTAGAGGAGGGCCTCTTCTCCGTGCAGAGTGAAGACGTCGGGTGCGAGGAACACGCACTGCGCGTAACCCTGGCACCGATTGAGGTCGACGACGAGTTTCACGTCAATCATCCCGATTCTGAACAGTTCTGGTCACACGGGTCCACAGGGACTGCGCGGCGCATGGCCGTCCGATCGCGTCGGGCGGAGACCTCCACCCGGAAACCAGTATTCCGGAATGGCCGGTCTGCTCGGTTTCGATCCGCTGTTCTGGAGCCATTCAGAAATGCGCTATTCGGTCAACGGGAAGGCGTGCGACACGTGGATCTTCCAGCTGCCGTCCGGCTGGCGGCGGAACACGTCGACACCCGATTCGCGGACACTCTCGAGTACAGTGCCCGAAGCGTCGGTGACGGTGAGCGGCCACACCAGGCGCACCGCGGCGAGGTCGCCGTCGACGAGCACTTCGGCGATCTCGGGCGCCGCATAGGTGAACGTCCGGTCGGGGACGGTGAGTACCCGCTGAAACTGCGCGCACGTGGCGTCGTAGTTGCGGTCCTCGGTGCCGGGGTAGATCACGACGACATCGGGGGCGAACAGCGAGCAGACCGCAGCCACGTCCTTGTTCGCGAAGTCGCGCGGCCACTGATGCAGGGCGTCCACGATCGATGCCTCGTCTCGGCCTGGTTCCGGCGACGCGGCGTGTTCGTCGGCGCAACCCGAGGCCGCCGCGAGGACGAGAACGGCGACCACAGGAAAGCGCCGTGCGCCCATCCGGCCTCCGTTCGGTGGCACCGTCCGTCCCCTACCGACGGGTAGAACCAGGGAGTAGTAACGAGAGTTACAAGTATCTTGCCGGAGTTCGTATCCTGCTGTCGAGAAACAACTTTCGGACACGGTCTCGATTCGGCAACGTAGACCACCGGTTCGTGATGTGATGTGGTCACACCAGACCGGCAACGCCCAGTGGCGACACCTCAGAGGCGGAATATTGACGATCGAAGCTCACCGCGACACCCGCGCGACACGGCACCTGTCCGCTTTGGACGCTGCAATTCAGATCCTGACCACCGCGCGCGGAAGCTCGTACAGCGCGGACCAGGCCTTCGACGAACTACTCGACTCCTCCATGCGGCATCAGGTCGATGTCGGCGATCTGGCCGAAGCCCTCGCCGACCTCGCCGACGGGATCCGTCCCGAGGCCGACGACCATCGCCGGGCCCGCGACGTGGCTGCGCGCGAGTGGGGAGCCTTCCTGCCCTAACCGGCGCAGTCGATACACGTCAGGGCGGCGGGGAGCGCGTCGAGCCGAACCTCGGCGATCGGCCGGCCGCACCGGATGCAGAGGCCGTACGTCCCGCTGTCGAGCCGCTGCTGCGCCGCCGCCAGATCCTCGACCTCGCGTCTCGCATCGGCCAGCAGCGCCGACACCTGGGCCCGTTCGAACGCGATGGTCGAGCCCTCGGGATCGTGTTCGTCGTCGTCCGTGGTGAATTCCGACCCCTCCACGATCGCGGTGAAACGGCCGGTCAGCGAGGCTATGCGACGCTCGGCGTCGACGCGTTCCTCGGCGATTCGAACGCGATGCTCCGGTGCGGTCATGTCCCGTTCAACATCGGCCGCTGCCCGGTGCTTCCCCCGGTAATCCGCTCGATCGATCCTGGACTTTCTGTCAGGCTTCCCCGCATGGCACGCACATTCGAGGATCTGGTGGCCGAGGCAGAATCCGTGTCGGTGGACGGCTGGGATTTCTCCTGGCTCGACGGCCGGGCGACCGAACAGCGGCCGTCGTGGGGGTATCAGCGCCTGATGGGTGAACGGCTCGGGCGCGCGAACGCCGCTCTGGACATCCAGACCGGGGGCGGGGAGGTCCTCGCCGGCGCCGCGACGATGCCTCGCGTGATGGTGGCGACGGAATCGTGGCCGCCGAACGTCGCGAAGGCCACGGCGCTACTGCATCCGCTCGGTGCGGTCGTGGTGGCCGACGCGGACGAGCCGCCGCTGCCGTTCGCCGAGGGCGCCTTCGACCTGGTGACCAGCAGGCACCCGGCCACGGTGTGGTGGGACGAGATCGCCCGCGTCCTGCAACCCGGAGGCACGTACTTCTCCCAGCACGTCGGGCACGCGAGCGTCTTCGAACTCGTCGAGTACTTCCTGGGGCCGCAACCCGAGAACGTGCGCCGCGGCCGCCACTACGAGGACGAGTGCGCGGATGCGGAAGCCGCGGGACTCGAGGTCGTCGATCTCCGTTTCGAATCTCTGCGGATCGAGTTCTTCGACATCGGCGCCGTCGTCTACTTCCTGCGCAAGGTGATCTGGATGGTGCCCGGTTTCACCGCCGCGCAGTACCGCGACCGTCTGCGGGAACTCCACGACCGGATCGAGGCGGACGGCCCGTTTGTGGCCCATTCGACCCGGTTCCTCATCGAGGCCCGCAAACGTGGCTGACTCAGCCCATCGTCTTCGACCCGTCGAGAGCCTCCCGGAGGATGTCGGCGTGCCCGGCGTGCTGGGCCGTTTCACCGATGATGTGGAGCAGCACCCGGCGCGCGGACCAGCGCGATCCCGGTTCGAACCACGGCGCCTTCGGCAGCGGATGCGAGATGTCGAGGTCGGGCAGCGCGGCCACGATCTCGTCGGTCCGGTGYGCCACCTTCGCGTAACGGTCGAGGACGCCGGCCAGGGTCTCGTCGGCGCGGAGGGTGAATTCCTTCTCGCGATTGCCGGTGCCGGTGCCGTCCACGGGGCCGCTGCGGACGGCGTCGGTGCCGCGCACGATGAAATCGGCCCACACCCGTTCGGTGTCCGACACGTGTTTGACGAGTCCGCCCAGGCACAGCACGCTCGCCGTCGGGCGCCGGGCCGCCTGCTCGTCGGTGAGGTCGCGGACGGTGTGGCGGAGCAGGTACCGGTGCTTCGCCAGCGACTCCAGCAAGTCGGCACGCTCGCCGGTAGTCGACGTTTTCGCGGTAGAGGTCACGGGGGATCACCTGCTCCAGCCGGTCCGATGATGGCGCATTCGACCGTAGCGGTCAGCCGCCGTGCGCGGTGACATAACCGGTCGCGCGGCCGTGGGTGTCGAGTTCCCACCCCATCCGCTTCCGGGACCGGAGCGTCACCGAGGAGTCGATGATCTCGAGGCTGGGGGCGCGGGTCTCCAGCCACTCCTGCACCCGCAGCAGGTCGGGCAGTGAAGACACCCACATGCTGACGAGGAAGTTCGCGGGTCCGGTCATCGACATGCACAAGCGCAGTTCGGGGCGGGTGTTGACGACCTCCACGACGTCGCGGTGCGCGCGCACGGGCAGGCGGCACCACCACGTGACGGTGATGGGCCACCGCGTCGCGTTCTGGGCGACGTCGCAGCGCAGCACTACCGTGCGGGAGCGCAGCAACCCGGCGAGTTGCCTGCGCACCGAGGACGCGGGCCGGTCGATCACCGCGGCGATCTCGCGCGCGGACGCCCGGCCGTTCCGGGTGAGTTCGCGGACGAGCGCGCGGGCGACCTCGTCCGTCAGGCTCTCCGGCCGGCTCGATCCGGACTGCAGAGGGGTGTTCTCCAGTGCCGCGATCGCGGCGGACTGCGCCGTGTCCAGGGAGTCGAGGCGCCACCGGCTGCCCTCCGCGTGGAGTGCGGTGCACGTGTGCGTCCGGGTCGCATTGACGCTCGGGTGGCGGGGCAACTCCTCGAGCACCAGGTCCGACAACTCGTGCAACGACCCCGTCTGCACGGTCAGGATGAGGTCCCGGCCACGCGCCGCATGCTCGATCGACGACACCCGCGGGTCCCGGGTGAGCGCCTCGACCAGTGTCTTCGTGCCGGCGAGGTCGCACGTCACCTCGATCATCGCGGTGAACGCCCCCGCACCCGTCATCGGTGCGGGATAGGCGGTGATCCAGGCCAGTCCGCGCTCGGTGACCGATTCCCACCGCCGTGCGAGGGTCGCGGACGTCGCGCGGAGGATCGGGGCCAGCTCGGCCCACGTCGCCCGGGGACGGATTTGCAGGGCGTGAATGAGCGAAAGCTCGGATTCGGTCAGCATCTCGCTCATAAAGCTCTTTCTGATTCGGTGAGAATGATCGTTTTCGACGTTATCGGTGGTCCGTCGTTCCGTGGCTCACAGCATATGACCACCGACGCATTCGGTCCCGAACGTGACCACCGATATAAGGGAGAGCAATGGATCTCTTGGACGACGCCCGCGCTCTGCAGGGCGACCTCGCGCAGTTGCGGCGTGTACTGCACCGCGAACCCGAGGTCGGTCTGGACCTGCCGCGCACGCAGGAAACGGTCCTCGCGGCGTTGGACGGACTGCCGCTCGAGATCTCGACGGGAACCCGCACGACGTCCGTGACCGCGGTGCTCCGGGGTGGCCGACGCTCGGCGGGCGCCGCGCCGACGGTGCTGCTGCGCGCCGACATGGACGGACTGCCGGTCACCGAACAGACCGGACTCGACTTCGCGGCGCAGAACGGCGCCATGCACGGATGCGGGCACGACCTGCACACCGCGGCGCTCGTCGGGGCCGCGCAACTGCTCAGCCGGCACCGCGACCGGTTGGCGGGCGACGTCGTCCTGATGTTCCAGCCCGGCGAGGAGGGGTGGGACGGCGCCAAGGTGATGGTCGACGAGGGCGTCCTCGACGCGTCCGGTCGGCGCGCGGACACCGCGTACGGCATGCACGTCTTCTCCTGCCAGAGGCCGCAGGGCCGCTTCTTCTCCAAGGCGGGCACCCTGCTCGCGGCGTCGTACAAACTGACCGTGACGGTGCGCGGGGCGGGTGGCCACGGCTCGTCCCCGTCGACCGCCCGGGATCCGATCACCGCGATGGCCGAGATGATCACGTCGCTGCAGACCATGATCACCCGGACGTTCGACGTGTTCGACCCCGTCGTCGTGACCGTCGCGAACGTGCGGGCCGGATCGCGGCACAACATCATTCCCGACGATGCGCGGTTCGAGGCGACCGTCCGGTGCTATTCGTCCGCCACGTACGAGAAGGTGCCGGGAGCGCTGCGCAGGGTGCTCGAGGGGGTCGCGTCCGCGCAACGCGTCGACGTCGAGGTCGACGTGGCCCCGGAGTTCCCGATGACGATCAACGACGTGGACGAGGTCGCGTTCGGCGCCGAAGTCGTCAGCGACCTCATGGGCGAGGACCGCTACGAGACGGTCACGCATCCGATGGCCGGGTCCGAGGATTTCTCCTACGTCCTGCAGGAGGTGCCCGGCGCGTTCATCGGGCTGGGCGCGTGCATGCCCGGCGCCGACCCCGCTGCGGCTCCCATGAACCATTCGCCGCGGGCGCAATTCGACGACGCGGTGCTCGCGGACGCCGCCACCATCTACGCTGGGCTGGCCGTTCGACGTCTGGAAAAGGCGAAGTCCGGCGATGCCCGGCTCGAGAATGCCGCGGCCGGAGGTGACGCACGATGACCGGGATCGCTACCGAAAGCGGGTCCGTAAACGCAGGCCAGCCCACCGTCCGTCAGCGGTCCGAGCGCTGGGAGAAGGCTCGCGCGATCGTCGGCGTGGGCACGGGCAACGGGATCGAGTACTTCGACTGGACCGTCTACGCCACGTTCGCCGCGTTCTTCGCCCCGCAGTTCTTCCACACCGGGTCCGCCGTCTCCGACCTGCTGGCGTCGTTCGGCGTCTTCGCCGTCGGATTCGTTGCCAGGCCGTTCGGCGGTCTGCTGTTCGGCTGGCTGTCGGACCGCCGGGGACGCAAGCTGTCCATGACGCTCGCCGTCGGCCTCGCCGCGATCGGCAGCCTGGTCATCGGCCTGACCCCGACCCATCAGACGATCGGTGTCGCGGCGGCGGTCGTCCTCGTCGTCGCGCGTCTCGCGCAGGGCGTCGCGCACGGCGGCGAATTACCGTCCGCGCAGACCTACATCGTGGAATTCGCGCCGACGGCGCGGCGCGGACTCTGGTCCAGCCTCATCTACATCTCCAACACCACCGGAGTAGTGGTGGGCACGCTGCTCGGCGCATTGCTCACGACAACATTGAGTTCGGAGCAGATGGCCGACTGGGGTTGGCGAGTGCCGTTCCTGCTGGGCGGCGTGCTCGGCCTGTTCGTGCTGTGGATGCGGTCCCGGATGAGCGAGACCGAGGTCTACGAGGAGTCGGGTGAGGACACCACGAAGCGGTCGATGTGGCAACTGTTCGTGGTGCATCGGCGGCAGGTGTTCCAGATCCTGTTCTTCACGGTCGGCGGCACCGTCGTCTACTACGTGTGGGCGGTGTCGGCGCCGGCGTACGCGATCACGGTCCGGGGTATCGATCCGTCCGGCGCACTGTGGGCGGGGGTCGGCGCGAACCTCGTACTGATTGCGTCGCTGCCCTTCTGGGGTGCGGTGTCGGACCGGATCGGACGCAAACCGGTGCTGTACATCGGCAACCTCGGCATCGCGGCCCTGCTGTTTCCGCTCAACGCCATGATCGGGCACAGTGCGCTCACCCTGTTCTTCGCGATGGCGATCGCCCTGTTCGTGATGGGCGCGCTCCTGTCGGTCATGCCGGCGATGATGGCCGAACTCTTCCCGACCGGGCTGCGCGCCGCCGGTGTCGGGGTGCCGTACTCGATCGGGGTGGCGGCGTTCGGCGGGACGGCGGCGTACGTCCAGACGTTCTTCGCCGACCGTGGGTCGCCGGAACTGTTCGAGTGGTACGCCCTCGCGCTCATCGCGGTCTCGACCGTCGCGCTGGTCACGATCCCGGAAACCAGGGGACGGGATCTGGCCGCCCAGCACTAGCCCACGTGAGCGGCAAAGAGTGCTCCGGCACGCTTTGCCGCTCACGTGTGGGATCTTGAAGCGGTGAAGACACACTCGGTACGTATGGCGCGAGCCGCGGCAACCGTCGCGATCACCTCCCTGACGGTCGCCGGCACCTGCCTCGCCTCCCCGGCCGCGTTCGCCGACGAGGCCGACCGCACGCCGGGGAGCGTCGTGGACGTCGAGCCGCTGCCCGCCGACCTCTGGATCCCCGGTACCGCCGACGCACAGCGAATCACGTACTGGTCGATCGGGTCCGACGGAGGTCCCGCACTCAGCAGCGGTGCCGTGTACGTGCCACCGGGGGACGCGCCCGACGGGGGCTGGCCGGTGGTCGCGTGGGCGCACGGCACGTCCGGACTCGCGGACGACTGCGCGCCCTCGCTCGTCGGTCCTGCGCTCCCCGAGCGTGACTACCCGTACCTCGGACGCTGGCTCGAGCAGGGATACGCCGTCGTCTCCACCGATTACGTCGGTCTCGGCACACCCGGTGTGATGCCCTATCTCGACGGAAAGGTCGAGGCGCACAGCGTCGTCGACTCGGTGAAGGCCGCCCGCACCGTCGACGAGTCCCTGTCGAACAAGTGGGTGGTCGTCGGACAGTCGCAGGGTGGTGGGGCCGCGATCACCACCGCCCGCTACGCCACCGAGTTCGGCGGGGAGACGCTGGACTACCGCGGGGCCGTGGGAACGGGCGTTCCCGCGAACATCGAACTGGCACTGCTGCCGCTCGGGCCGGGGGTGCCACCCACGGCGATCCCTGCCGGCCTCACGTCGTACCTGTTCTACATCCTCGCGGGACTGCGGTCGGCGCACCCCGAGATCGACCTCGACTCGTACCTCACACCCCTCGGCGCGCACTACGTGGACGCTGCGGAACAGCTGTGCGTCAACGAACTTCACGATGCTGCGGAGGGTGTGGTGGTCGGTGACCTGTTCAGCAAGCCGTTGAACACGATTCCGAACTTCCACGGCATGCTCGTGGACTACATGGGCGTCCCGACGAGCGGATACGACCGTCCCCTGTTCATCGGGCAGGGGCTCACCGACATCGACGTGCCCGCGCCGTCGGCGTTCTCGCTGGTCGCCGCGCTCACCGCGAACGGTGAGCCGGTCACGTTCACGACGTATCCCACCGACCACAGCGGCACGCTCGTCGATTCGCAGGCCGACACCATCCCGTTCGTGCGGGGCCTGTTCGGCTGATCGATCGGGGCACTGTCCAGAATCCGGACAGTTGCCCGCCGCGCCCGCGGGCACTATGGCGTGGGTCACACGGTGTGGGTACGTTCGGATGTGAGTCGTGCACCGGTGCACGACCGGATCCGCGCGCGGCAAGGAGTCGAGGTTGGAGTTTGGCGGCACGACCGGGCACGCGGCGATGCGGCCGGAGATCGCATTGTCCTGGAAGCGTTCGGCGCTCAGCGGGCTGGAACCGACGTCGACGCCGAGCGATGATCCCTGCCCCGACCTGGACAAGTCCAGTCGGCTGCTGCAGGCGGCCCGGCCCGTCCTCGACGAGATGGAACAGCAGATCCAGGGCACCGGTTTCTGTGTCCTGCTCGCCGACCGCGACTGCCGCATCGTCGCCCGGCTGTTCGACGGCCGCAAACTCGAGCGCCTGATCGACGGCGCCGGGGCGGTGCTGGGGTCGAGGTTCGGCGAGGACTGCGTCGGGACCACCGCGCTGGGGACGCCGCTGGAGGTCCGGCGCGGAGTCGTGATCCACGGCGAGGAGCACTACCTCGAGCGGTTCAAGGACCTCAGCTGTTACGGACACCCGATCGTGCATCCGGTGACGCGCCGCGTCGAGGGCATCCTCGACATGACGGGCGTCGCGTCGCGGGCCAACCCGCTGTTCGCCCCGTTCCTGGCCCGCGCGGCCGGCGACATCGAGCGACGGCTGCTCGAGGGGTCCCGGGTGTCGCAGCAGCGGCTCGTGGACGCGTTCCAGCGGGTGTCGCCGCAGAATCAGATGGCGGTCACCGCGATCGGCGAGGACATCCTGCTCAGCAACCGGGTCGCGCTCGACCTGCTCCAGGTGTCCGATCACGCGACGCTGCGGGGGCTTGCCGCGGACCTGCGCCCGGAGCAGTCGAAGACGGTGCGGATCCGATTGTCCTCGGGCGAACCGGCGTTGGTCCGGGCCGACCACGTGGCGGGCACCGACGGAGGCGCGGTGTTCGTCGTCCGCCCGGACCGCCGGACGAGCACCCCCATCCGGCGCGGCAAGTCGCCGTCGAGTTCCGTCGTCGAACGCAGCAGGTCGGAGTTGTCGCGGCTGCGCGAGACCCGGGATCCGGTGGTGATCAGCGGCGAACCGGGAACCGGCAGGACCACGGCGGTCCGCGATCTGGCCGGCGACCGGTCGCTCGTATGTATGGACGCTGCCACGATCGCTCTCGACGGCGCCGAGGCCTGGATCGATCGACTGCTCGCCCTGGTGGCGGGACCCTCCGCGGTCCTGGCGATCGAAGAGGTGCAGTTGCTGCCCGAATCGATGCTGCCGCTGGTCGTGAAGATGCTGGCGGCCGACGCGGGTCCCCGGATCGTGATGACCAGTTCGCCGCTCGGTGACCTGCCGCCGGGAGTGGCCGGTCTGGCAGGCCGGTGCCCCGGACAGGTG
Source organism: Rhodococcus sp. P4_B6 (assembly GCF_056402215.1). Lineage (NCBI taxonomy): Bacteria > Bacillati > Actinomycetota > Actinomycetes > Mycobacteriales > Nocardiaceae > Rhodococcus > Rhodococcus sp. P4_B6. The sequence goes on from NZ_JBFUHV010000138.1 coordinate 23,708, forward strand.
GTGCTGCCGCCGCTGCGGCAACGCACCCGCGAGTTCGCGGACATCGCGCAGGCGGTCCTCGACTCCGTCGAACCGGGCCTCCGGCTCTCGGCGAGCGCGCTGGACGCTCTGATCGCCCGCGACTGGCCGGGCAACATCGCGGAACTGTCCGTCGTGTTGCAGGCGGCCGCGCGCGGGCGCGCCAGTGCGCACCTCGCTGTCGCGGATCTGCCCGACCAGTATCGGACGCCGCCGCGGGTGTCCCGGCTGGCGGGCCGCGAACGCGCCGAACGCCAGGCCATCGTCGACGCACTGCAGGAAAGTGGCGGCAACAAGGTGCACGCCGCGGCCGCGCTGGGCATCAGCCGCAGCACGCTCTACGTCCGGATGCGGGCCCTCGATATCACCGTCTAGCTGCAGTTTCATCCACCGATCCGCGACCGTCCGGAGGTGTCCGAAGTCAGGACAGTTAGTGATATGGCAATCAGTGCACTATGAGCCACATCACATTCACAACTTCGGAGGTTTTGATGACAGCGACGATCGAACCCAGCCAAGCGGAACTCTTGCCGTCGGTACGGAACTTTCTGTCCGGCACCAAGCGATTCCTCGTCGGCGGGCAGTGGGTGGAATCGGCCAGCGGCGAGACGTTCGAGACCATCGACCCCGCCAACGGGCAGGTGCTGACCACCGTCGCACGCGGTGGCGCCGAGGACGTCGACCGTGCAGTCCGGGCCGCACGCACGGCGTTCGACGAGGGCCCGTGGTCCACCATGAAGCCCAACGAGCG
>NZ_JBFUHV010000139.1:0-24204 GCF_056402215.1 Rhodococcus sp. P4_B6
GGCGTGCCGGATCCACCGGCGTTCACAATCGAACCCGAGCAGCATCTGTGCCACGGCCAGGGTGAGCAGTTCGGCATCGCTGAGCACGGGCCGCCGACCCCGACCGGTGCGGGGTTCGACGACATGATCGTCGATGAGCACATACAGTTCGGTCAGGAGGGTTTCCAGTTCTTTGGTCACGCTTTGATCTTGGAAACCCTCCGCCTACCACCCCCGCAGTGACACACCTTCAAGGAATCAAYCATCTAGCCAAATTGTCCCTGGTGGGACGCCCGTTCCAGGCTGAAAATGGTGTGGTGGTCGCCCGTCGACGCCGTCCCCCTATGGTTCTTCGAGGCCGTCATCTAGCCGGGCGTTGGGGATCACGCCGTGGGCCCTTCACTGTTGCCGTCGTTGTCGAGCACGAGGATTAGATTCCGTTTCACCCCGGTGATCCCCACGGGTGACCACGCCTGATCAATCGGTGTGTGCGCCGGTGAGGAGAGGACGACGATGCTGGTGGAATCGCACGACGAGGAACAGATCATCGCCCGGGTCGCGGCCCTGGATATCGGCAAGGCGGAGGTGGTGTGCTGCGTCCGGATCCCGGCAGAGGCTGGACGGAAGAAACGGTTGCAGGAGGTGTCCACGCACTCGACGATGACCCGGGCGTTGACCGAGCTGGCGAATCATCTGGTCGAGTTGGGTGTCGAGCGGGTGGTGATGGAGGCGACGTCGGATTATTGGAAACCGGTGTTCTATCTTCTGGAGGCGCACGGCCTCGATCCGTGGCTGGTCAATGCCCGCGACGTCAAACACCTGCCCGGTAGGCCCAAAACCGATGTCCTCGACGCTGTCTGGTTGTGCAAGGTCGCCGAACGGCAGATGCTACGACCCAGCTTCGTGCCGCCCTGGCCGATCCGCCGGCTGCGGGACCTGACCCGCTACCGCACCGATCTGGTCGGGGCGCGCACGGCAGAGAAGAACCGGGTCGAAAAACTCCTCGAGAGCGCCTGCATCAAACTCTCCGTCGTGGCCTCGGACATCTTCGGGGTATCTGGACGCGCGATGATGGACGCGTTGATCGCCGGCGAACGGGACCCGAAGGTCCTCGCCCAGCTGGCGCGGTCGAGGATGCGGGTGAAGATCGCCCGGCTCGAGGAGGCGTTCAACGGGCACTTCGACGACCACCATGCCTTCCTGCTGGCCCGGATGCTGGGCCGGATCGACGCGATCGACGCCGACATCGCCGCGGTCGACGAGCAGATCGAGGCGCAGCTGGCCCCTTTCGGATCGGCGGCGGCACGCCTGGATGAGATCCCCGGCATCGGTCCCGTCGCCGCCGCCGCCATTCTCGCCGAGGTGGGGGTGGACATGTCCCGGTTCCCGACCGCTGGGCACCTGTGTTCGTGGGCGAAATTCTCGCCCGGAATCAGCTCCTCGGCCGGCAAGTCCAAGGGCAACGGTGCCACCGGGCACGGCAACCGCTACCTCGCCCGGGCCCTCGGTGAGGTCGCCGTCGTGGCCGGCCGCACCGACACCTTCCTCGGCGCCCGGTACCGGCGCATCGCCAGACGACGCGGTAAGAAACGGGCCATCGTCGCCGTCGGTCGCTCCATCCTGGTCATCGTCTGGCACCTGTTCTCCGACGACCACACCACCTTCCACGACCTCGGCCCCGACCACTACACCCGCCATATCAACCCGGACACCAAGAAACGCAACCACATCCGTCAACTCGAAGCCCTCGGCTACACCGTCACCCTCACCCCGGCCGCCTGACCCGCACAACAACACCACCACGACCTTCCCGGCTCCGCTGCGCTCCGCCGGGACAACCCGCGTGCCGGCACCACGAGCAAGGTCACCTCATTTTCGGATTAGGATTTGCTGGCTCCGATATCGTCGAATAAGGCCTTTTCAACGATCAACCGATCAATATCGCCCGACCCGCTCTTGGTCGACCCCTCGCCGCGAAGAAATCCATGCCCCCCAACCTCGCTGACGGTATCTCGGTTCAATGCGGATCGGGCGCAGGGCGGACTGCGACGCCTTCGACCCCAGTCTCTTTCTGGCCACCGCAGCGCATGACGACGGTGTAGGAGCTTCCTGCAGGAAGGCTGGTGAGCGTCACAGTGTGAGTCTTATTCGGCGCCAGACTGGCCTCTTGCGAAGCGATTGACCTTTTCGATTGATCCAGCACGCCGACGTCACAGTCTCGCGCGGTGTTGTCGCCCTTGGCGGTCACCGTCACCTTGCCCGGTCCGCCGACTGCGGTCATCGTCGCGTCGGCCGATGCCGCTCCCGCTGCCAGCGCGGCGAGCGTGGCGGCCACCACGATTGCTGCGAGCAGGCGTGAGCCCCTCTTGACGGTCGTGTTCATGTTCATGATGGTCAGTCCCCACAGTTCGGGGCGGCCATGAAACCGTCAGAGAGGGCACCTCTCGACCGATGTCGTCCTGGCGTAATCGTGACCGTCGCGTGGATGTCCGGGATCCGCGGTGGCGGTTCGAGGGCAGATCGAGGCTCGGTCCACCTTCATCGTAGGCCGGGCCCTCACAGCCGAATCCGAATTCTCAGGAACGCCACAGGTCGACGGCACCCCCGCGACCGTCCCGGGTGTCCTCACACCATTGGCGGAAAAGCGGTCCGGGACGGTGGGGGCTACGACCCGTAGTAGAACGGTTGGTAGCGAGATCTCAGGAACTTCAGACATTCTGCAGGAGCACACATTGACCGATCTGTCGTTGCTGTCGGGGCCGATCCCGCTCGTGGTCGCCGCCATGGGCGCGGCGGGCGGTGTGTGGTTACTGACCGGGCGGGCGGGGTGGTTTCGGCGCCGGGCGATACCGCTGTGCGCAGCCGGGGCAGGCGTACTCACCGGTTGCCTCTGGTTCTGGGTGGAGCGGGTGTGGCGTCCACTTCCCGACCCGATACCCCTCACCGTCTACCTGTGGACGGCCCTCGCCCTGTGGGCGGTGACGTTGCTGGTCCCCCGCATCCTCATCGCCCCCCGCCGTGTATGGGCGGCGGCGGTGTCGGTGGCGGCCGCCGCCGCGGTGGTCGTGGCCTGCGCCGTACAGATCAATCTTTTCTTCGCGGCCTATCCCACGGTCGGCGCAGCCCTGGGGTTCGAGCATGTGACCCGCATCGACTTCCAGGCAGTTCCCCCGCTCACACCGACACCGATCGCGGGCCTGCCCCTCGAATCCGTGTGGACGCCACCGGCGGACATGCCGCGGGCGGGCAAGATCACCTCGGTGAACATACCCGGGGACCATTCCGGGTTCCACGCTCGCCGCGCCGAAATTTATCTTCCGCCCGCCTATTTCACCGAACCGCGACCGCAGTTCCCGGTTCTCGTGTTGCTGGCCGGTCAACCCGGCCAACCGAAAGACTGGCTCACCGGAGGCAGGCTCGGTACCACCATGGTCAACTTCGCCCGCGACCACGGGGGGCTCGGACCAGTCGTGGTGGTCGCCGACGCAACCGGATCGACCTGGGACAACCCGCTCTGCGTCGATTCCCCACTCGGCCATGCCGCAACCTACCTCGCCGAGGACGTGCCGGCGTGGATCAAAGCTCATATTCAGGTCGACCCCGACCCGGGCGCATGGGCCATCGGCGGACTGTCGCTGGGCGGAACCTGCGCGCTGCAGATGGCCACCAATTACCCCCAGACGTATCCGACGTTCCTGGACCTCTCCGGGGACCCCGAACCCACCCTCGGTGATCATCAACGCACCCTCGACGCCGCGTTCGGCGGCAACCAGGCCGCGTTCACTCGGGTCAATCCCCTCGATCTGCTCGCCGAACACCGCTATCCCGACTCGGCCGGTGTCTTCGTAGTCGGTAGCGACGACGAGGAGCTCAAACCGTCGATCCGCAAAGCCTGTGACGCCGCCCGGCTGGCGGGGATGGACGTGACCTACGCGGAGGTTCGCGGCGGCCACAACTTCGCCGTGTGGTCGGCCGCACTCTCCACTGAGATGGACTGGCTGGCCACCCGGCTGGGGCTGACGTCCTGACCACCGTCGCATCGGACGCCGGGCGCGCACCCCAGACCTGGACTGCAACGCGCAGGTGCCGGTGGGTTGGCGCCGGCCGCGGTGTGGGGAGAGCAGTGCCCGCCGCGGTGCCGGGATCTGGGTCCTGGATCGCGGAATGGGGCGGATCCCGGGCTTACGGCTTGATGAATACGTCGTTGAGGGTGACGGTGCGCAGGTTTCGGCTCCGGATGATCTCGACGAGTTGCGGGTAGACGTGGGTGACCGGCAGATAGTTGAGATGCCCGATGACGATCGCCTGCGGGGTGAAGTACTGGTTGGCCATCTTCACGATGTAGTCCTCGGTGATCAGCGAGGAATCCGACAACGAGCCGTACCACAGCGTCGGCACCGTGTAGCCGAGGTCGGCGGCCACGGAATCAACGGCGGCATTGTGTTTTCCGTACGGCGGCCGGAAGTAGGGTGCGGCGTCGACGCCGTACGTCGTTTTCAGGAATTTGTGGTTCTTGGTCAGTTCGTCGGAGATCCGACTCTTCGACACGGTCGTCAGGTCCGGGTGGGACCAGGTGTGGTTGCCCAGCTGGATCTGACCGCTGTCGACGAGTGGCCGCAGGAGAGTGGCGTTGTCGGTCCACGAGTCGTATTGGCCGTTGACGAAGTAGGTGAGACGGACCCCGGTGTCCTTCGCGAACTGGGTGTAGAGCCGGACCACGTCGCTGCTGACGCCGTCGTCGACGGTGAGCGCGAGGAGGTCGCCCTTGCCGGGCAACGCCGTCAAGGTGCCCCCGCCGGGCAACGGGATACGGGACGCCGGGGGCGGTGGTGGAAGTGCCGTCGGTGGCGGGGATGCTGCCGGCGTGGGTGCAATGCCCGGATCGGTGGGGTCGGGCACGGCGGTACCCGGGGTTTCTGCGCTGCTGATGCTGCACCCGGCCGCGCCGGCAACGGTTGCCGCGGCGAGAATGAGAAATTGGCGTCGATCCACGGCCGCATTATAGGGGTGTGCGATGAACGTCGATGGTGTGCGGCGCGGGCTCCACGGGTGGCGCTGAGGGTCCCGCGTGTGCCGCCGTATCGGTTGCGGCGGAACACGCATGAGTCGAGTCCCATCGGGCGCCTTTCACGCTGAGATGCAATTTTCAGCCCAGTCCGATTCTCAGCGTTCCTTCAGCAACGAAGGCCTACGCTTCCTCAGCTCGCGTGGACACCTATACAAGCCGCGCTGTCCTTCGCCGCACCCTGGGTGCGAGCGGTTGAGGTGAGTCGGATCCGCGTGTGCCCGGACCATGCGCACTGTGCCCTTGTGCGGGTGGTTGCCGCCGATGTCCGATATCGGGCATTGTTCCGATAGGACCGAAYTCCGTTGCCTATCAACATCTTGTTCGATCAACGGTCCGCACGCCGTGCCACCGTCGGGCGCAGGAAGCGAGGTCGTGAACTTCTGATCAATACTGAGATTCTCTGCGCCCCCTGTGGTTACGCTTCGCATACTTCTTCATCTCTGATTTGAAGCACTCTGAATGGGGTCGGTATGACGGACATCAGCACATCTCGCTCTGGATACAGAGCCTTCACCCGCGCAGCCGCAGTCGCAGGAATTGCCGTGCTCGCCATAGTTATGGGGAACGGAACCGCCTCGGCCGGCGTCGACAATTCCAGCTCCGTCGTCGACGCGAGAGGCAATCGGGTCGAAGTCCTGCAGGGTGATACCCAGTATCAAGTGGTCCCGCCGCTGGACGGTGTTCCCACCAGTGTCGAGTTCTTCCACAACGGTTACGCCGGGGTGAATATCACCGGCCCGAACGCGGCGGAGTTCAAGGGCACCAAGCTCACCGTCGGTTACCAGATCGGTTATCCGATCGCGTTGAGCGGGGCGACCATCGTCCTCAATTCACCCGGGCTGGGGTTTGTGATCGGTTCGAGCAACGGGATCAACCTGGGGATCCTCCCCGATCCATCACTGAGCCTGAACGCGGGCACCAACGTCGGACTCGCCGGTGACATCATCCCATCGCAGGAACTCGACATCGACCTGGCGCCGGGCGGCATCACCACCGTCCCGCTGCTGGAGAACCAGTCGTTCGACGGTCCGGCGGCGTCGGTGCGGATGCAGGGAGTTCACGGCTCCATCTCCGGCGCGCTCGGTGCGGTCACCATCCGGCCGTACGCCACCGCCGTGACTTCCAGTGGTGACACCGTCACGACGTACGGTGTGCCGCAGAAGCTCAACTAAGCGCCTCGCCGCCCAGTGACCCGTGGTCCTGGGACGKAAAAGAGAACGACAACAGCTGGCCGACGCGACGGTAGTCGCGTCGGCCAGTTTTGGGTGGGCGCCCGGACAGGGGGTGCGGTCACCGCAGACAGGTCGAGTCGCCGGTGTGAGCGACGATTTCACCGGTTGTCGAAGAGGCGTTGAACGACAGCCGTTCCTCCGACGGCCGCAAGCAAGAGAAGCAACATCATCAGCACATTGATCATCGATGTCTCCGATAGCAGGTTTGCCCGATCAGGGCCATTCGGTTGCCCGTCAACCTACACCGCTGCAGCGCTTACCCTTTCAAGCTCGGTCAGCACCGCAAATACGGCTACAACGACACAGAGAACCCGCCTGATGGTATGACGCGGGTGCTGTGAAATCGCTGAGAGGAGACCGGATTGTCCGTTGTAAGGCAAGGATCGACGGCGCATTTCATCGGTTCGTCCGTTGTGACGGCAGATGAATCGGATCAGCACAGCTCGTCAGGGCTGTTCACTATCGACGATCGACAGAACCCCTGGTCAGTTACTGCACGACACCCGCAACGGTCGGCGCATCGCTTCGGGCGCGGTGAAGACATCGCGTCGGTTCGGTCGAATGGCCTGCGGATTCTCACGTACCGGCAGGTAAGCGCGGCGTGACCGGCCGCCCGCGTGGACCGGCCCTGTCCCAGAAAGGGGAGGTTCGGCAGCCCGATCGTGGCGCACGACGGTGAACCCCCGCGCTGGCACAGGGGGTTGCGATAGCGCGGATTTCATCGGCACGCTGAATCCGAGGTCAGCAATTTGTGCGCGGAGTATGACCCGACGCCGCTGAGAGAATGCTGAGAACTGAGATGTGGCTGAGAAGAGGGGAATTCGTGACTGTCCGCCCATTGCACGTGCGTAGGATTGCGCGTGTGCTGCAGGTCGCTGCAACCGATACGGCGGCACGTCGGCCCCCGTTCACTACCCCCATCGGTGGCGGGGGCCGTTTTTGCGCCTCACCCCGCACTGTGGCGGTGCACGCCAATTCCGCTGGTGCGGTGTGTAAGCCGGATCCGACCAACGACAGTCTCGGTCACCAGCGGCGCGGACCTCATCGACGGCCCCGTCGGGCGGAAATCAGCTTCAGGTGTGGTGTTGCCCAGGCCCGGCGGATCCACTAACTGCCGGTGGAGAAGTCTTCGGCTCCGGTAGCTGGGGTCGGAACCCGGGCTCGCCCTGGCAGGTGAGCGTCCGGTGGAACACGCCTCGATCAAGCGCGGGGCGGGAAAAGCCCCGGTCGACCCTTCGTTACCCGGGTGCGGCGGTCCGGCACCGTGCACACCCTGAGACGGTCGCAGCCTGTCGCGCGGCCAGCCGGGTCGGCTATTCGCGGAGCACGCTGATCGGATAGCGGGCGGCCGTGTGCGCGGCGGCGGTGGTGACGGCGGCGATGGCTGCGGCCGTCGCCGCGGCCACCAGGGTCAGATAGGCCCAGGGCACCGTGAGTGTCGCCGGGGGTGGGTCGAAGACCCCGGACAGCACCGTGACGAGCAGATGGGACAGGACGACACCGCCGATTACCCCGAGTACTGCCCCGCCGGCGGTGACGACGGCGGCCTCGGCGAGCACGATCGACGCGGTGTGACGCCGGGTGCCGCCGAGCGCGGTGACAATGGCGAAGGTGCGCCGACGCTCCGCGAACCCCGACGCCAGCATCAACGCCGACCCGGCCGCGGCGAGGACCGCGGCGTAACCCAGTTCGAGTCGGGTCAGCCCCCGCAAATCGACGGAGGTGAGTGTGGAGCCGACAGTGCCCCGCACCGTGGTGATATCGGTGACGGTGGCGCCGGTACCGACCGCATCGGACACCGCCTGGCGAACCGCCGGGGTGTCTGCCTCACCGGTATCGATGAGGAACGCGCCGACCGCCGGGTTCGCGGTCACCTGGGTGAGGTAGGCGGCGTTGGCAACGAGGAAGCTGTCCTTCGGTGCCGTCGGGAACTCCTTGACCACCCCGATGAAGCGGAACGGCATGGTCTCGAATGTCGTCGTGGCGGCGTTCTGGATCCGCAGCTTCACCGGGTCGCCGGGGGAAAGTTGGAAGTCCGCCACGGTTTCGGCGCCGACCAGAACCCCGTCCGGTTGGGCAGCGAGGCGGTCCATCAGTTGTGCGGCGGTACCACCATCGAAGTAGCTGTCCTGCAGCAGCGCCGCTCCGGTGATGGTGGTGGGGTCGACCCCGTACAGGTCTTGCAGGTCCGCGCCGACATAGGCGAAGCGGTGTTGGAGCGGTTCGACATCTCGGACGCCGGGAATCCGGCGCAGTTCGCCCGCGAGGTCCGGTCCGATGGTGGCGGTGGGAGGTTCGGTGACGGTGACGTCGGCGCCGTTGGTCACCCGGGCGTCGACCTCGGCCTGTTGCCGGTAGGTGCTGTTGAACACCGCGGTCGAGAGGGCGAACATCCCGGCCAACGCCACGACCGCGACCGACCGGGCGAGTGCGCGGCGATTGCGGGCGAGCATCGCCGCCACCGTGCTCGACAGCGGGCCCGCCAGCGGCCCCAACAGTGCTGCGACGAACCGGCGGCCCCTACCGAGGGTGAGATCGGCCAGTCGCAGTGTCAGCAGAGCTGTCCCGATCCACAGCAGCCCGGGTCCGGCGAAGGCCCAATAGCTCACCGACAACGCGGTCACCCCCTCCGGCGCGAGCACGAGGGCGTACCCGGCGCGGCTGGTGACCCGGTAGACGGCGAACGCCGCGGCCAGCGCGAGGAAGTCGACCCCGGCCCGCCGCCACAGCGGGCGCCGGGTGCGGCCGATCGCGGCGCGGGCAGCGGCCGCCGTCGAGAACCGCAGATCACGCAGGGCGGGAGTGAGAACGGTGACCGCCGTCAATACCACACCCGCCGTGGCGGCCGACAGCAACCAGGACAGGGACACCGGCGAACCCAACACCGCGCGGTCGACGACGATGCCGGCCCCGGCGCCGACCACACCGCCGATCAGCCCCACCGCCACCGCCTCGGACCCGGCCACAGCGGTGAGCTGCCCGCCACCGGCACCGCGGGCGCGCAACAACCCCAACTCCTGGCGACGGCGCGGCGCCCCGTCGGCGGTGATCACCGCGGCAAGGACCGCGGACAACGCGACACCGGGCAGGCCCAGGAACAGAAACAGCACCTGCGAATACAGGGCGTCCTGGCGGGCCGCGTCGAGGGTGGCGCCGAGGTTGTCCCCCACCAGTGCGGCGCCGGCGAGGGTTGCCTCGAGGTTGCGGGCACCGCCGATGTCGGCAGCGTAGGCGGCGGCCGGATCCGGGGGCAGATTCCGGTCCCGGGCGACATGCACCTGCGCACGCACCACCGCCGGATCGTCCCGCAGCCCGGGGGCGAAGAGGGCGTCGAACTCCGAGATAGGCAGCAGCAGCACATTGTCCGGGGGTGCCTGGGGCTGCGCGGCGGCCGGGGCGGCGACGGTCTGGAACAGTGAATCCGCCTGCGGCAGATCCACCACCCCGGCCACCGTCTCGGCGGCGGTGGCGCCGCCGGGCACCCGGACGGTGATCACCGACCCCACCGTCGCCCGCAGATTCGATGCGGTCTGCTGCGCCAGCAGCACCCCGGAGTCGGCTCCGCTGAGGGTGCGGATCGTGCCGGGAAAATGCTGCCGGTACTGATCCGGGATACCGACTATGACCGCCGGCCCGGTGCTCACGGCGCCGCCCCCGCTGGTGGCGAAGAGCCCGGCGCTGTCACCGAAGTGGACCGGGTCCGCCACCCGAACCCCCGGATAGGACCGGATCTGATCGAGGACGGTGCCCGGATCGGCGCCGGGCTGCACCTGGATCTGCCAGTCGACGGCGACCGCCCGGGTGGCCCGGTCGGTCATGGTGGCCTTGGACGCGGCGAGGAACCCGCCGAGGGCGGCGAGGAGACTGACCGCGATCGCGATACAGGCGGCGGCGCCGAGGAGTCTGCCGCGGCGGCGGCGCAGCAAGCCGGTCAGCCACATCCCCGCCAGGGCCAGACCTGTGCTCATGGCGTGGGAGGGACCGGGGTGGTCGGTGACCGGATCTGCAGGCGGCCGCCGCGCATCGACCACCGGACCGGGCAGCGCCCGGCGATCGTGTCGTCATGGGTGCTCACGACCAGGGCGGCGCCGAGCATGTCGACGGTCTCGAACAGCACGTCGAGGACCTCGGCGCCGGTGCGGTGGTCGAGTTGCCCGGTCAGCTCGTCCGCGAGGACGAGTCGCGCGGTGCCGGCCAGCACGCGGGCGAGCGCAACCCGGTGCGCCTGCCCACCGGACAGTTCCTCCGGAAGCCGCCCGGCCAGCGGTTCGAGCCCCAGCCGAGCCAGCGCGGTCCTCGCCCGCGCCCGCGCCGCGGTGTCCGAGCGGCCGGCCAAAACCTGAGGGAGCGCCACGTTTTCGGTGACATCGAGGGCCGGAATCAGGCTCGGGGCCTGAAAGACCACCCCGATGCGGGTGCGGTCGCGGCGGGGATCGGCGCCCAGCCCCGGCCAGGAAATGTGCCCCGCGCTGGGGGCGTCGAGGGCCGCGAACAGGTGGATCAGGGACGATTTCCCCGAGCCGGACGGGCCGGTCAGGGCGATGCGGGCACCGCGGTCGATGTCGGCGCTCACCGAGTCGACCGCCACCCGCGCGGTGCGCCCGGACCCGAAGACCCGGCTCAGATCCCGGCACCGCAGCACCGGCCCGGCTGCGGCACTGCCCGGCCGGGTGCTCATCACAGCACCCGGCCGTCGACCAGTTCGATCACCCGGTCCGCCCTCGCCCGCACCGCCGGGCTGTGACTGGCGACCAGCACCGCTGCCCCGCGCCGGCACCACGCCCGCAGGAGTTCGAGCACCGCATGTTCGGACGCGGGATCGAGCTCCCCGGTCGGTTCGTCGGCGAGGACCACGGCGGGATCGTTCGCCAGGGCAACCGCCAGCCCGGCACGGGCCGTCTCGCCCCCGGACAGCGAGGACGGATACGAATCGGGCACCGCTGCGAGCCGGAGCCGCGACAGCAGATCAGGCACCGGCACCCGGCGGACCGGAGCAACCAGTCGGCGTACCAGGCGCACGTTCTGGGCTACGGTCAGGTGCTCGAACAGGTTGTCCTGCTGAAACAGCACCCCGATGTGGTCGGCGCGGAGCCGGGCACGGACGGTCTCGGGTCGATGGCTGAGCGCTTCGCCGTGCACGCGCACCATCCCGCCGTCGGGCTCGTCCAGGCCCGCCAGACACGCCAGCAGCGTGGACTTACCAGATCCCGAGGGGCCCGCCACGGCGACCATCTCACCCCCGCGAACCCCCAGCGACACTCCGCGCAGCGCCAGCGTCTCCTCGCCGGCGGCGCGGTAGAACCGGTAGAGCTCCACGGCGGTGATCACCCCAACCCCGGGGTCGGCGGTCACGAGGTCCACCGGAAGGAATCGGTGACCGTGCGCCACGGATCGACGTTGTCCGCCCCGACCGGAGCCGACATCGTCAAGGTCACCAGCTGGCCGTCGCGGAAGAACTCGTACCGCTCCACCTCATCCGTGACGGACTTCCCCGAGACGGGATTGGTCGGCCCGGCGATCCGGTAGGTCGCCTCCACCGCAGTGCCGGCCGGCCGGGTCACCGACGTCACGGTGCCCGCCACATATCCGGCGGCAGAAGCGAACTGCTGATCGACGTCCTGGTGCACCGCGGTCTCGGACGGGGCCGTCGCCGCGAACCGTGAATCGACGGTAATCGCGTTCAATTTGTCGGTGAACGTCACCGCCGGCCCCGCCGCCGTCATCGCCCACCCCTCGGGCACCGTGACCGCGAACCCGGGAAACGGGGTCACCTCGACAAAGGCCTGATCGTCCGGAATATCGCCCGGCGCAGCCACATCCGGTCCGGGAGTGGCAGGGCCGCCCGCACCCGAGCAGCCGGTCACCAGGGTCGCCGTGACAACAAAGAGGGCGGCACCCACCGACAGCGTGGCCACGCAACGATCTCGTGCGCTGATCATCGATGCCTCCCATCTGCGGTGCATCCACCCATCAGGGTGCGCGGACGATGCTGTGGACACGCTGAGAACCATCCACCGACGTCCCACCCAGTGGCAGCAGGCTGAGCAGCTGTGGAACCCGCCAGGCGCGATGTGTCGGGCATGTCAACCTGCGCCGACAGCACGACGGCGTTGCCGTGCTCGTCCCCCTTTCGTCCGGTCGCCGTCACCGACTCTCAGCGTGCCTTCAGCAAGATCCCCCTACGGTCAGGGGTCATGACCGAGTCAACGAAGTCTGCTTCCGCCACGACCCGGCGCGTGATGCTGAGCAAGGTCCCCGAGATCACGGTGTGGTTCTGGATCATCAAGATCCTGTGCACCACCGTGGGTGAGAGCTTCGCCGACTGGATCAACATGACCTTGGGACTGGGTCTGAACACCACCGCGCTCATCTTCACGGTCGTCCTCGTCGCGGTGCTGGGATGGCAGCTGCGCCTGAACCGGTACGTGCCGTTCGTCTACTGGCTGGCGGTCGTCGTGCTCAGCGTGACCGGCACCCTCTACACCGACATCCTCACCGATTCCCTGGGCGTCCCGCTCGCGGTGAGCACCAGCGCCTTCGCGGCGGTCCTGGCCATCGTCTTCGGTGTGTGGTTCGCCCGCGAGCGGACCCTGTCGATCCACAGCATCGTCACCACGCCGCGAGAGGTGTTCTACTGGCTCGCCGTACTGGTCACCTTCGCCCTGGGCACAGCAATCGGTGACTGGGTACTCGAGCTCACCGGCTGGGGACCCGGCATCTCGGTGCTCCTGCCGGCCGGGTTGATCGTCTTGATCGCGATCGGCTGGCGACTCGGCGCGAACGCCGTGCTCTCCTTCTGGCTGGCGTACATCCTGACTCGCCCGCTGGGTGCGAACCTCGGCGACTGGCTCGCGTCCCCGTCCACCGATCACGGACTCGGCTGGGGTACCGCGCTGACCAGCGTGGTCTTCCTTCTCGCGATCCTCGCCACCGTCGTGTACCTCACCCTCACCCGCAGCGACGTCATCGAAGAGAACGAACGGACCTTCACCGCGACCGTGACCACCACACCGGGCCGCGAGCGGCTCATGCTCGGGTACTACGCCGTCATCGGCGTCGCCACCGGCGCCCTGCTCATCTGGGCCGCCGGGCAGCCGCACGAAACCATCGCGAGCGAGGAGGAAACCGGCACCGACCCCGTCACCACGACACTCACCCCCGGGCAGGTGACAGCACATTTTCCGGCGGCAGAGATCACGAAATTCCGCACCATCACCCAGGACACGCTCGCGAAAGTGCAGGCCGGCGACCAGACCGGCGCGACCGCCCGGATCAAGGACCTCGAAACCGCGTGGGACGACGACGAGGCGACCCTACGCCCCCTGGACGCCACCGCCTGGACCGTCCTCGACGGGCGGATCGACAACGTCCTCAAAGTCATGCGGGCGAGCACACCCGACCCCGCGGCCGAGAACCAGACTCTCACCGCACTGTTGACCGAACTTCAGTGAGCAACCGCCCAAAATCGGGCATGTAGGTCGCGGCTGTCATCATGCACGGACCTGGGGAAGCGAGCTCTGGCACGCGAAATTCGCATTCAGACTGTGCAGGGTCTCGATGTCCGTGGTCACTCATGGTTTGTGCGCACCCGGCCGACGCCATCGTCCGCCGCCGCCGCTGGCGGCGTGAATGCCCGTTTTCGCTGACAGCCGTTCGAATTCTGGGGCAGATAGAAGCACGATTTCAGCGTCGGTACGAGGCCCAGGACATCGCAATTACTACATATGCGAGCAGCATCGCCAGCAGTGCCACGACGACCAGGACCACGCGACACAACGTCACTTTCCTTGACCCGCCCCGCCCCCGAACGCGTTGTCTCAATTCCGGGCCGTCCGCGATGCGAAGGAGGTCGTCGCCGCTGTCCTTGATGCTCATCGTTTCCCTACTACGGCGGCGAACCGGGTGGGCGCGGTCCGGTGTTCCATTCTGGCCCAGGCCGCCTCGGCGGAGAACGGCCCGAATGTGCAACACGCCCCATCGTGGCGGTCCACCTCGACCACCCAGTACTCGGTCACTTGGACGGATGCTGCGGCGTCGACGGCGGTGTCAGTCATCGGTGATCCTTTGCAAGAGGGAAGCCTCGCGATTGTGTCAAGGTCCAGTGTCCACCGACCTGAGCGTGCAGGGCGAGGGATCGGTACCGACACCGCCCCACAGAGACGAGGATGCGCACATCCCCCGGTACGGCCGACAAGTCGATCCCGATCCACGCCAGCGCACCCTCCTCGTTTCCGCTCATGGCTCAGGAACCGGGCGAACCGTCCGTCGACTCCGACCGCCGCTTGTCCAACCAAAAGCTCGGCGGAGCCGGCCTTCCCGCAGCCCGCAATGATCGACATACCTTCGGTCCCCCCACTCGCTCGGTGCGGTACGCCCACCGCAGCCTGCGGCGCCGGACACTGGAGACCACCGAGTCCGCCCAAACGTCGATATCGAACAGCCGTGGCGCGGTGACCGCCGCGCACGTGCCGATGCACCCACCTTCTCATCCGGTCAGTGAGCCGGTCGCCGATCTCCCGTACCGCCGCCGGATCGCGCCCGCATCTGCCCCTCGGCCGCGACCGGCTCCCCCGACAGGCACCCGTGTCGAGGCGCGCATGCGCCCACTTCGAGGTTAGGGATCTGGAAGTCATGCCCGCGTTTCCCGGGGCTCGGCGACCGCGACGATGCCGACCCACCGCCCCCAACAGCCCACCTCCGCCGGACCTGGCACATTGGCACACCCTCACCTCGCCCCGGTCATCGTATCGATCGACATCCGCAGTCATACCGCCTGATGATCGGAGCATGTCATCTATGCCCCGGACCGGTCGCCGTCTCGGCCGCGGCACGAGGGGCAGGGGCCCTCACACCGGATTCGGGGCCGCTCAGTCCTCGACAACGCCGCCGCCGCCGCAGCCGAGCGCCGCGGGCCGCCGAGTCCAACAATCGCCGCGGCGACGGCGACCACTGCGACCTTCCTGCGCACTGCGCGGTGACCGCGGCGAGTATCGAGGGTGGCCTCGTAGCGGTCGCTTCGGCCTCCACGGCGCGCGATGACGCGTCCGGAGTAGCAGAGTCGTCGCGTGCGGTAACCCACCAGAAAAGGGCCACGGCAGGGGCAATTCAATCAGTCGCACAACACTTTCCGACAATCTCGATGCGGTATTCGGATGACGACTCTCGTCGCACCTCAACGCCCGATACCCACCGTCGCCGGGGGCTCGAACCTCGCAACAGCCTCCGCTGTCCCCGCCCCGACATGAGCGGGGACAACGGACAGCGATGGCTTCGTGCGGCGAGGACATCGACGGACGATCTCGCGATTGCGTGGCTCGCTCATCGTGCACCGCCCGCAGCCCCGCCTCAGGGTTGGAGGTGCCCACAACCACCAGACACGGGGATGCGCCGCACCCGATTCCGTCGCACAATTAAAAAGGAGAGAAACGCAATCCCGCCGGAGGACGGATGATGCGTCGGGAGGAACCAGCACCGGCACCCACCCCGATCCGTTGGTGGCGACTCGGACCGTGGAGCCGCAACCACCTGATGCGCCGGAGCGACCGCTACGAGGCCACCTTCGTGCTACTCGCCGCCACGCTGATATTGCTGCTGATACCGTTCGCCGCGGCATACGGAACCGCCACCCACACCCGGCTGGAACAACAAACCCAAGCACAGCGCACCAGCCTGCATCAAGTACCCGCAGTCCTGCTCGAGGACACCCACCCCACACCCGACACCCCCGATGACGAACCTCGACCCAGCCACCGCCAAGACAGTGCCCGAGTCCGCTGGTCGACGCCCACCGGGGACCACACCGCCGTCGTACCCACCGAAGCCAACGCGACGGCGGGGCAGACCATCACCATCAGCGTCGACACCGACGGCAACCTCACCGGCCCCATCCGAAGCAACCGAGACGACACAGTGGTGGCCGTGACCGCCGCATGCGGAGCATGGGCCCTCGGCTCCGGCGGCATCGCCGTCGTCCCCGCACTCGGACACGCATTACTGACCCGGACCCGGATGCGGCAATGGGCCCGCGAGTGGACCCGGATCGACACATCACCGCGATAACCCAGCACCGGAACGACCCACCGGCGGCACCAGCGAATCGACAATCAAATCCCGCCATGGTCACCCGTCAGGCCGCGGCCTCGGCACCTGCGGGTTGGCTCGACCCGATACCCGATCAAGACGCCTGACGCACTGTCAGGTGCGCGGAGTGCAATCCGAATGGATCGACCACCTCACGTCCATCGTGCCGGACACCCTGATCCAGCCAGGCCTCCTCCCCCTGCCTGTCCCGGCTCTTCCATTCCGAGTCGTTCGTTCGCCRCGGCCCGACCCCCCGGGCACCGACAGTCCGGCGCCCCCACCGGACTGTCGGTCACTCAACCGGGACGTCGCCGAACAACATTCGCGCAGTCCGCGGGCGGCCGCCGGCCGGCGAAAGGCCGAGCAAGTGGTCGTCGTCTCCGCACGAGCGACGACGACCCGGTTGTTGCTAGCCGCCGAGCCCGCCGAGAAGACCGAGCAGATCATCCAGGCCCAGGTCACCGAGGCTGCCGGTGCCGCCCGGGGCCGGGGTCCCGGTCAGGGTCACCTGCGCGACCGGGCCGAGCTTGACGTACGGGTTGGTGCTCGCGCCCTCCTTGCACTGGGTGATCACCGCGTAGCTGCCCGCCGGCAACTCGATCGAGGTACCCGTCGCCTCACCGCCGGTGAAACCGGGGTACTTGATCTCGTCGACCCGGGTGGTCTTGTCGTAGACCGCAGCGTCGAAGGGGAAAATCTGCGCCTCACAGTGATTGAGCGCCTCGGTGGTCGCGATGTCGTGGAGGACAACGGTGATGGTGGTGGCGCTGTTGGTCACCGTCGACGACCCGGTGACCGTGGCCGAGCCGATGGCGGGGTTCGCGACCAGGGCGAGAGCGGAGAATCCAGCGATCGCGCCGGCACCGACTTGTTCAGCAACCGCACGGTTACCTGCGAAATCTGGCGGGCTTCCTCCGCAGCGTTCATACCCCAAAGCCTGCGCTCCCCCGGTCACCTCAATCCGTCACCCCGGCCTCTCCGGCTGGGTGTCCTGGGCGACGGCATCAACGCTGACCGCGACCGGCGCGTGCGCACGGCTGCCGCCCGCCCACACCTGGGTCGATGCCCACTGGCGCGAAATCACCTCGTGCGGAAAGACTTCGGTAGACCTCTCGAATGAAGGCACGAAAGCGCGTCCATAAAGGTGCCGGTCGCGCGATGATTGACCGGTGAGCGTCGACTCGGCCTCGACCAATTCCGGACGCAAGAAGGGCCGACAGGTACCTACCGTGGGGTTGATTGTCCTCGGCGTCGGTCTCGCAGCAGTCTCCGTCCTCGTGTACAGACCGCATCACCACCGAATACCCAAATAAGAACAGCCACAAAATTTTGCGGATCGATTGGCGTAGCTGGTCCCGGCCAGCCACCGCACCCCAGCACCCAGCCGGCGACGCCCAGGGCCCAAGCGGGCCTGCGCGCTACAGGGGCCGGATAGTGTCACGCTGGTGGTGGGAGCTGCGGTACATAGGGCGACTGCGTCGAGGGGTCCGTGGCGGCCGGTCGCCTGTGAAGGCACCAATGGCGTGAAGTAGCTCGAGTACCATTCCGGTGGGAAGGAGTTAACGCCATGTCATCTCAGCAGCGCCCGCGCCGTTTCGGGTACGCAGTCGGCGCGGCGCTCATCGCGATCGGCGTGCTCGTCGCCATCACCGCGTCCGTCGTCTTTGCGGTTCAGCTGACAGGCAGGGCCCCGACCGACGACCACAGCTTCGGGAACGACCAAGCCACGATGGTGCACGTGGACGCCGGTGGATCTAAAACGATCTACACAGACACGATGTACACCAACACGACGTCCGACAGCAGCATCAGGTGCTCGGTAAGCGCCGCGAAACCCTTCCCCACGCGGGAGGACACGCTGTACCTGAGCCGGTCCCACTTCAACATCCCCGTCACCCAGTGGCGACCGGCGTTCTCCTTCACGGTCAAAGACAGCGGCGACTACACGATCAGCTGTTCCGGGGCTCCCTCCGACGTTCGCTACGGCATCGGTGGGTACGTCACGGCCGGCGAATTCACCTACCTGCTGTTGGCTATCGGCACGGGCGTCGTGCTGGTCATCGCAGGCATCGTCACTGTGATCGTCACCATGGTCCGCCGCGCTCGCGTCAACCAGCCACCGCCAATGCACTATCCGCCGCAATGGCCGCCGCACTCATGACCTGGAGCGGCGTTCGATCTCCCGCCTCCGGTCGGGACGGTCGCCGCGATGACCATTGGTGAGAGATCTGCGGCCAGTGAAGACGAGGTCCGAGGGTCTGCGTTTGAGGATGCGACGTGCTTCCATTTCCACTGTCGCCGCTGGCCTTGCAGCGAGCCAGCAGTGCTCGCATGTCGGGAATATGGGTGCCGAAGTGGATGGTCTTGCTGCCCCGATCATGTCATTCCGCCGCCAGCACGGGCGGTACCGACGTCCCGACAGCGCAACCACTCCACCCCTCACTTACGCGCACGAACCACCGGGGCCCCGCACCGAACCGGGGCGCGGGGGCGCAGCACCGGGTGTCAGACCGGGAGCTCATCGGTGTACCAGGGGCAGTACACCGCCACCGAACCACCGATCAGGTAACCGACGTCGTAAGCGGACAGGGACGAGTTCTCCAAACCTTCGGCGGCAATCTCCTCGAAGCTGGCACCATCACCGAATTCACCGCAGATGTGTTGGGCGAGTTCAACCCCGGCGCCGGGAGTGGTGAAGGTGATCCCCTCGTCGGCCATCCCGTCGAGGAACGTCGCGTCCTGGGCGGAGATCGACGTGGCGGATTGTGCGTTGGCGACCGTGGCAGTACCGAGGGCGCTCACGCCGATCATGGCGGCCAGGGTGAGGGTGCGGKCGACGGTGGTGATGCGGGTGATGGACATCGGATGCGTTCCTTGTCTCGTCGGGGGAAGCTGACAAGGAAAAGCCTCGGCGATCACCCTGATCGAATCCTTGCCGAATTCTTGAACGCCGGGCGAAGGATCCGACAGCCGCCACCACAATCGGGGCAATCCCCAGCACGTGCACTACGCAGTGGGACGTTCGATCGCATATCCAGAGGAGTCCGGAGGGCTAGCCGTTCGGACCGTGAAGGACCACTCCAGGGAGCAGGACCGGAGTCCTCGAACACGTCGAGGCCACCTGCACCGGCCAGGTCGATCGCGAGCACCCACCAACCCGAGCGCGTCAACGACGCGATGCTCCCGGCCTCGAAAGCGAGGAGCGTGCTATTCGATGCGAGGGAAGAACCGATTGTCACCGTCCGGCATGACGACCTGCCCGCCCGGGGCGGCGAAGGTCACCGACCGCACCGCCGGAAAGTACGTTCTCATAGCTGTCCAGTGAACCGGCCGTTCGGGTCGCGGTGGCGGCACACGTCAGCGGGTCGGGGGTCGATCAGTCACTGGTGAGGGCGCATCCGGYGCAGGTATCGCCCACTCGACCGTCGTCCCCTGCTCCGGGTCGCGAAAGTCCGCGTGGCCGCCGAGTCGCTCGGCACAGCTGCGAATGTTCGTCAGTCCTTGCCCGTGCGCAGCTCCCGCCGCGACTCCGGTGCCGTTGTCGCTCACGGTCAACACGAGGCCGTCGTCATCGGCGGCGACCCGGACACTGCACACGCTCGCCTGTGCGTGGCGGGCGACGTTGCTCAGGGCCTCACGCAGGACCGCCTGCAGTTCCGGTCCGGCCTCGCGGCCGAAATACCGGTCGACCGGTCCCTCCACAATGACATCGGGGGTGAAACCGAGGGCTGCGGCGCTGTTGTCGACGATCTCGCTCACCTCGGCACTCAGGCTGCCCTCCTCCCCGGACCGCGCGGCCGCGGCGCCACAGTTCAGATCGAAGATGACGGCCCGTAATCCACGCACGATGCTGTCTGTCTCGTCGATCAGTGGGTCCAGATCCGCCGACAAGCGTGGATGCCGGACGCCCAGCGAGGTCAGCGCCAGGCCCAGACCGAACACCCGTTGGAGGGTCACGTCGTGCAGATCGGCCGCCATCCGGCTCTGTTCGTCATGGCGGGCGCGGGCCCGCTCCGCCGCGATGATCTGTGTGTTCTGGGCCAACAGGCTGGTCCGCATCGTGTCGACCGCACCCGCGATGATCGCCACCTCCCGGGGCCCGTCGGTGTTCATCTCCCGCTCGTAGTCGCCGCCGGCCACCGCGCTGATGTCGGCGAGAAGGCGATCGATCGGGCGTGTCAGCAGCCGCCGCGTCAGATACACCGCGGTCACGACCATGGCCACGGCGAGGATGAACGTGACTCGTTCGACCTGCTCGGTGACCAGGATGTCGGTGCGGGCACTCAATGCCGCGAGTCGTGCTCGCAGATCGTCGAACAACTCCTTGCCCGTCGCGGTCGTCGACCCGATCCGATCTGGTTCGCTCGCGTTGTCGCGGCGCGCGGCGATCTGCGGCTCCGCTGCCCGCGTCCGCCACGCCTGCGCCGCCTCGGCGGTCGTCTGCAGTGTTGCCTGCGCGGCCGCATCGTCGGCGAGCAGGGTGTCCAGGCGGGTGTGCAGTGCGGCCGCGTCACGCCGGCCCGCGTCATAGGGTTCGAGGAATTGCGGGTCACCGGTCAGGGTGTACCCATGTTGTCCCGTTTCCTGGTTCAGATACGATGTGGTCAGCTCGGCCACCGCCCGCTGCGCGGGCAGCAGCTGCTCGGACAAGTCGTCGACGGCGGCCTGGACCGCCAACCTCCCGTACACCGAAAAGGCAGCGGACACCGCGAACAACGTCACCAGGATCCCGATAGCCAGCCACAGCAGCGTCCGCAACGAGACCCGCGCGGCGTCCGCGCTCGAATTCGCAATTACGTGCCTCTCGTACGTGCCTCTCGCACTCACAGAACCGGCCGAGCGGCGCCGGTACACGATCAGTGCGCGTCTGGCGACCGAGCAAGTCCTGATCGACTACACCCGATCCCGCGGCTGGGGCCGGGAAGTCAAACGGCACGAAGCGACATGCCGGCGGCTACAGCACCTGCTCGACGAGCTCGACGACGCGACCCAGTGATGTTCAGAAATGGTTGAGACACAGTAGATCTGAATCCACCGACCAGCCGTGCTGTGTGAGCCAGTCCCGCGCCCGCTCCGGAACTTCGTCGGTGTCGGAATCGGTGCCGGTAACCAGCGGGCCTTCCCCGCACCGGGAGCAGCCGATCACCGGGACGGGCGCGTAGGGCTGGCAATGGGCGCAGGGTTGCCTGGCGCAGATCGCCGCGCTAGGCCAGGTGCAACCAGACGGTCGCGAGGTCGGCGCGGTGCGGGACGAGGTCTCGGCGGGCGGTGGCACCGTGAGGAGACCAGTGGTGAGCCATCGTTGAACCGGCTTGGCCGGATTGCCGTCCTCGGCGAGCTCGGCGAAGTGGCCGCGGCGATTCGAACGGTGGTGTGTCTCGACCGCGGTTGTCACCGGCGCTCGGGTCCTTGGTCCGGTTTCGCAGCGGAGGGCGAAGCGAAACCGTGGCGTGCTGCCATTGCGCCCGCGAATGTGGTGCTGCCGATGGTGAGGAGGGCACCGAGGATCAGCGCCGAGGGTTCACCGGGCTGCAGGATATGCGATTGCTCTCCGATGGTCGCCGCCGCGACCGGGACACCCAGCTGAGCCGAGGCCAATGCGGCAAGGGCCAGTGGCTGCCCGAGAAGGCGTATCGCGCAGTGAACGGCAACCGCTGCGAGTCCGAGCGCGACGCCGAGCAGGATCAGCGAAGGGTGCGCGCGGAGGTCGCGCAGGTTCAGCGAGGCGCCCAGCCACACGAAGAACAGTGGACCGAGGAACCCTTCGGTGATCGAGAACAGCTGCTTGGCCAGGCGCCGCGGTTCGCCCACGCCCGCGACGGCCAGCCCGAGGGCGAAACCGGCGAGCATGATCGATACGTGGGTGTGAACGGCCAGCGCCGCGAGGGCGAACAGCACGCCGAGGTTGATCCGCAGCTCCAGCGCGAAGCGGCGGTCCTTCGATTCCTGGTGCAGACTGTGCAGCCAGCCGCGGCCGTCTGCGTACTTCAGGAACGTGTAGAACAGTGCCGCCGTCGCGGCGACGGCGGCAGCACCTATCGCGGCGCGGGGGGCCTGGGCGGGGTTGATCACGAGTGGGAGAGCGATGATGCACGCGGTGTCTGCGACCGCGACCTGGGCCATGGTCTGCACTACCGGTGTGCCCTCGAGCCGCAACGAGTCGATCAGCGGAAGTACCAGGGCGGCCGACGACGACGCGATGAGGACCGCGTACAGGGCCGCGTGGCCGGTGCCGAATGCCCGGGCGATCCCGAACCCGGCTGCCGCCGCGAGGACCCCGACGATTGCAGCCCGCGCGGTGCCCTGTGTGAGAGCGGGCCGGATGGTCGCATCGCGGACGGGTACATGGGTGCCGGCAACGAACATGATCAGCGCGAATCCGATGTCCGCGAGAAAGGTGAAGGTGGGATCTTCTGGGTGGATCCATCGGAGACCCGTCGTGCCCAGAAGGATCCCTACGAGCAGCTCGCCGAGCATCACCGGCAGGTGCCACTCCCGACGAACCGCGAGTAAGGGACCGGCCAGGGCGGCTGCCGAGATCAGGGCGAGGATCTCGAACGACATCGGTGGACCTCAGCTCGTCGGCGGCACGCTCGTCAGCCGGCACGGAATCTGTGTGTTCTCATCGGTGTGATAGCTCGCGCACACGCGGTGATAGCCATCTGCCACTTCGAGTGCGGTGCCTGCAGCGAGATCGCCACGCACGAGCAGGATGGGTGAAAGGGGTGTGCCGTCTTCGATCTTCCGTAGGTCGGCGGCCACATGCGCGTTGTCCGGAGGCAGCAACCGCAGCCGCGAGGCGCGCAGGATGTCCTTGGCCTTGTGGAGCGTGACCGGAGCCGTCCTCAAACCCGCGACGATACGTTCGACGGTATCCCGGGAGGTGAGCAGGTCCAGGTACGCGGCAGCCGCCGGGTAATCGTGTTCCTCGGGCGCCTCGCGCCACCGCACTTTCGGCATGCGGAGATTGTCCCTCACCGGGGCGCCGAGCCCAGCGATTCGCGAGCGTGTGGACGACGACACGGCGGATGAATCACATGCGAGTTGTCCGTTGCTGAGCGTGCCGCCTCATCACCCGGCTGATCCGCGGCGGCGCATCCCGCAACCCGGCCATGGTCGACGCCGCCCTCGAACATGCGGTCACCTCGCCGGCCACGACGGATCCGAACGCACCCGCCGCCTCTCCAACATCAGCACCCCGGCGCCGAACATACCGCCGCCGACACACCACCCCGCTAGATCGTCCCAATCAGCCGCGGAGTCAGTACCATCGGCCCTGCGACGGACACTCGCCACAACAGAGGTCGGACGCGGATCAAGATCAAACGGCCATCAGACAAACTCGATAGCGAAGTGTTCCGGGCGATCAAGGAGAAGACGCTGGCGTAGCATCCGTCGGCGGGGCGGATGTGCGGGCCGGGCGGATGAGTAGTTCGAGTGCCGCGAGCGCGAGTAGGCCAATGAGGACGAACCACAGCACGACCAGTCCGGTGGGGCAACTTACCAGTGCTGACCCCTGCCCCACTGGCCGATCGCGAGTCGCAATGTGTACCGGCCCACGGGGTCGAGACCGCCCGAGAATGGGAGCGCGCGGCGCTAACCTCAATTTTTCGTGCCCTCTGATTGGTGGGTGGGTTTCGGCTGGGGTGTGCTGGTGCGGGACAGATTTTGGTGTGTGGGTGTGAGTGTGCGCCCGATGTCGCTCGGGTGGGTGCCCGGTTCCACCGGCCGGGGTTTGGCATTCGTGTGTCGTATGAGTAGGAGGCTGCGGTCAGGTGAAGGCGGCGCGGATGCGATACCACGCTGTGGCAATGGCTTGGGCCCATTGCCAACTCGAGTCGATCC
>NZ_JBFUHV010000140.1:0-24064 GCF_056402215.1 Rhodococcus sp. P4_B6
CGACGGACTCGTCGACGGCACGGTGCGGGCCGGCGTCGCTCTGGCCGGAGCGATTCCCGTCCCGCCCACCCTGTGGGCGCGCAGCGTCGACGACGGCTACGTGCTCGACGGGGTGTCGCCGTTCGTCACCGGCTGGGGCATCGTCGATCTGCTCCAGGTATCGGCGCGCGACGAATTCGACGACTCCATCGTGCACGTCATCATTCCCGCACAACCTTTGCGCGGACTCACCGCCGAGGAACTCCCGCTGATCGCGGCGCGGGGGTCGAACACGGTCCGGCTGAAATTCGACGGGCTCGCCGTACCGCGGGATCTGGTGAGCGCCGTCGTCTCCCCCGAGGACTTCGCGAAGAGCCAACTGTTCGGGTCGTGGATCAACGGATGCATGGCGATGGGAATCACCCGGCGGGCGATCAGCGAACTGGAAGCCCTCGGCGTCGACGCGGACCCGTTCGAGGAGCAGGCTGCCCGGGCACGTCTCGACCTGAACGCGGCACTCGAAGGCCGGGCGGAGATCGCCGAAGCGCGCGCCCGTGCTTCGGAACTCGCCATCCGTACCGCCACCGCCCTCGTCACCGCGAAGGGCAGTTCCGCACTGCTCGTGGGAAATACGGCGGAACGACTGATGCGTGAAGCCACCTTCACACTCGTCGCAGCGGGACGTCCGGCGATCAAGTCCGCGTTGCTGCAGCGCCTCGGCCGCGACTAGCGCGTGGCTCCGCGTATCCCGACAGATCCAAGCTGAAAGTGGGTTTCGTCCATGGCATGCCGCATCAGTGAACTCGTGCTCGGTTGCCGCGACCCCGAGGTGCTGGCCCGGTTCTGGTGCGAGGTCCTGGACTTCGTGGTGCTCGACCGCGAGGGCGACGGAAGCATCGAGATCGGGCCACGCGAAGGGTTCGGCGGCCCGCAGCCGACGATCATCCTCAGCCGCCGCGACGTACCGGAGCCCGGGAAACCCCGGCTGCACATCGACGTCAACGCCACCGACCGCGATCAGGACGCCGAACTCGAACGCCTCCTGAAACTCGGCGCCCGCCCCGCCGACATCGGCCAGACCGGGGAAGAGCCCTGGCACGTCCTCGCCGATCCCGAAGGCAACGAATTCTGCCTGCTCCGGGCCCGCCTCGCTCCCCTCTGACGGTCCTGGCCGGGCGGGATCCCGTGCACGGGCATCGTGTTCGCGGTCGCCGGAGCTTCGCGTGCGTGCCTGTCGGTGCCGTCGTCTACTGTCTGACGGCTCCACCCGTGGCGCACCGCCCTTCGACCGAAGCGAGACAACGTGTTCAGGATGATCCGCGTCGTTGCGGTGGCGCTACTCGCCGTCGGCGCGTATGTGGCGCTGTCCGAGCACGAGCCGTCGACGGTCGAGGTGCCATTGCCGTCGTTCGCGCCGGCAGCAGTACCCGCCGCGGATCTCGCGACGGTGTGAACACAGGCCTGGGCTAGGGCCCTCGGTCCTCGGCGCGCACCCGGTCACGGAGCCTCCGGCGAGCACGATCGATCTGCTCACCGGTGTGGTGCCGGTGATTGATTCGCGGTTTCCCCTCCGGGTCGATGTGCGGTGGCGGTATCCATTCGGTGCGTCCCGCGTAGCCCGCTCGTGTGCATCCACCTTCGGCGGCAATGAGAGCGAGGCGTTGGTCCGCGCTGGCCACCCGTCGGAGCCGTCCGAGATGCAGGGGCCTGCCGTCATGGTCGAACAGGACGAGCACCGGGTGGGCGTTTTCAGCAAGTTTCAGCGCGTCGTCGAGGGGAAGGAGACCTCCCGTCGCCGTGGTCGCCATTCCGCCCGCAGCCTTCTCGAGTTGATCGAGCGTCATGGTGATGATCGCCGTGACGGGCAGACCCCGGTGCGGACCCAGGATCCGAGATTCGAGCACGACCCTGAACATCGCACTCAGGGCGTCATGGTTCCGCTGCGCCGCGGTGCGCGTGTCCCGCGCCGCCGCCGCGACCAGCGCTTCACGATCGATCGACGGATCCTCGGCGTCGCCGCGTGGTGACTCCGGGTCGTCCGGATTGTTCATGCCGGGGCGGGCCCACTTCGCGAGGATCGGGTCGAGGAGGGCGCGCGCGGTGGGGTCGAGTTCGCCGGAGATCTTCGACATCAGTTCGGTGTCCTGACGACCGAGGGAGATGCCGCGTCGGCCCGCCCGATCGCGATCGTCCGTGAGACGACCGTCGGGATCGAGGTAGGCGAGCAGTCGGTGACCGGCACTCTCGACGTCTTCCGGGGTGCCGCCACGCGCGCACCCGGCCAGGATCGCTTCGGCTGCGGCGACGTCCGCGTTCGACACGGCGTGCGGGATCTTGCGCATGATCTTCGAGACTGCCCGGGCGTGATCGGAGCCGATGGCACCGTCGCGTTGCGCGACCGCCGTTTCCGGAAGTGCCGCCGGCAGGTCGTCGCCCGACAGCGTGTGCCAGGCGCCGAGGTTGCGGGCAGCCGACACCCGGGCCGACGCGTCCGACGCCGACACGCGCAGCACGTCGACCAGCAGCTTGTTCGGTGAGTTGTAGCCGAGCGTCGCGGGCAGCGAGTGTTCGACACTCTCGACGATCAGCCGCTGCGAGACCGCGCCTGCGCGGCGGAGGGAAGTCTCGAGTTGCTGCATCGTCAGCATCACGTCGGAATCCGACACACCCGTGAGGTCCACGTCGAGCAATCCCGTGACGGCAGCAGCCAGCGCAGTCAGGTGTTCCGTCACCTGATCTGCCGCCCCCCGGTCGAACTCATGTTCGAATCATACGGTCCACCGACACATTCAGCGGACCGCAGGGAGACCGCACAGCATGTGCCCGCCGCCTGTCGGACCCCCGGTGCAGTATGGAACGGTGACCGACGTCCTGGGCAGGTTCACCGCTGCCACCCGCGAGTGGTTCGGCGGCGCGTTTCCCGCGCCGACGGCCGCGCAGCTCGGTGCGTGGGAGTCGATCGCCAGCCGAGCGCACACGCTGGTCGTCGCCCCGACCGGTTCGGGCAAGACGCTGTCCGCGTTCCTGTGGTCCCTCGACCAACTCGCCGCAACGGACGGGAAGGACCGCAAGACCAAGGTCCTCTACATCTCCCCGCTCAAGGCGCTCGGTGTCGACGTCGAGCGCAACCTGCGGGCCCCGCTCGTCGGGATAACGCAGACGGCCAAGCGGCTCGGTCTCACGCCGCCGGAGATCTCGGTGGGTGTCCGCTCCGGCGACACACCGGCCGGCGACCGGCGCGCGCTGATCAAGAATCCGCCCGACATCCTCATCACCACCCCCGAGTCGCTGTTCCTCATGCTGACGTCCGCCGCGCGCGAGACGCTGACGCAGGTCGACACGGTCATCGTCGACGAGGTGCACGCGGTGGCCGGCACGAAGCGCGGCGCGCACCTGGCGTTGTCGCTCGAACGCCTCGACCGGCTTCTCGACACCCCGGCGCAGCGCATCGGGCTGTCGGCGACGGTGCGGCCACACGAGGAGGTGGGCCGGTTCCTGTCCGGCTCGGCGCCCATCCGTATCGTGGCACCGCCGTCGCCGAAGACGTTCGACCTCACCGTGCAGGTTCCGGTGGAAGACATGACCGAACTCGGTCTCGCCGAGCCCGCCGAAGGTTCGGCCTCGGCGACCCCGCAGGCGGGGTCGATCTGGCCGCACGTGGAGGAACAGATCGTCGATCTCGTCCTGGCGCACCGGTCGTCCATCGTGTTCGCGAACTCGCGGCGGCTCGCCGAGCGCCTGACCGCACGACTCAACGAGATCTACGCCGAACGCGCCGGGACAGCGGTCGACAAGAACCCGAAACCGGCCTCGCAGATCGGCACCCCGTCCGAGGTCAACTTCGGTGCGGACCCGCTGCTCGCCCGCGCCCACCACGGGTCGGTCAGCAAGGACCAGCGGGCCCTGATCGAGGACGACCTGAAGTCGGGGCGGCTGCGGTGCGTGGTCGCGACGAGCAGCCTCGAACTCGGAATCGACATGGGCGCCGTCGATCTGGTGATCCAGGTGGAGGCGCCCCCGTCCGTGGCGAACGGTCTGCAGCGCGTCGGCCGCGCCGGACACCAGGTCGGGGAGATCTCCCGGGGTGTGGTGTTCCCGAAGCACCGCACCGATCTCGTGCACTGCGCCGTCACCGTCGAGCGGATGGTCACCGGCAAGATCGAGGCGCTCGCCGTTCCCGCCAACCCGCTCGACATCCTCGCCCAGCACACAGTGGCGGCCACCGCGCTCGAACCGCTCGACGTGGACGACTGGTTCGAGACGGTACGGCGCAGCGGTTCCTTCGCGACGCTGCCGCGCTCGGCGTACGAGTCCACCCTCGACCTTCTCGCGGGCCTCTACCCGTCCGACGAGTTCGCCGAACTCCGGCCCCGCCTCGTCTGGGACCGCGAGGCCAACACGCTCACCGGACGCCCCGGCGCGCAGCGGCTGGCGGTCACGTCGGGCGGCGCCATCCCCGACCGCGGTCTGTTCACCGTCTACATGGTCGGTGAGAAGGCGTCCCGGGTCGGCGAACTCGACGAGGAGATGGTGTACGAGTCGCGGGTCGGTGACGTCTTCGCGCTCGGTGCCACCAGTTGGCGGATCGAGGAGATCACGTTCGACCGGGTGCTGGTCAGTCCCGCCTACGGCCAGCCGGGTCGGCTGCCGTTCTGGCACGGCGACGGTCTGGGCAGGCCTGCGGAGCTGGGCGAGGCGCTGGGACAGTTCCTGCGGGAGATCTCGCTCGGGCACGAGACCGAGGTGCAGGAGCGCTGCCGGACCGGTGGGCTCGACGAGAACGCCACGAACAATCTCGTGCAACTCGTCACCGAGCAGAAGACAGCCACCGGGCAGGTCCCCACCGACCGCACCCTGGTGGTCGAACGGTTCCGCGACGAACTCGGCGACTGGCGGCTGATCCTGCATTCGCCGTACGGCCAGCGCGTTCACGCTCCGTGGGCGCTGGCCGTGAGTGCCCGGCTGAGCGAGCGTTACGGCCTCGACTCGAACGCGACGGCGTCCGACGACGGCATCATCGTGCGCCTTCCCGACACCGAGGACACCCCGCCCGGCGCCGACCTCTTCGTCTTCGACACCGACGAGATCGAGGACATCGTCACCGAACAGGTCGGCGGGTCGGCGCTGTTCGCGTCCCGGTTCCGTGAGTGCGCGGCCCGGGCGCTGCTGCTGCCCCGACGAACCCCGGGAAAGCGCGCACCGCTGTGGCAGCAGCGGCAGCGGTCCGCCCAGTTGCTCGATGTGGCCCGCCGGTATCCGACGTTCCCGATCCTGCTCGAGACCGTCCGCGAGTGCCTGCAGGACGTGTACGACCTACCGGCCCTGAAGGACCTGCTCCGCCGGCTGGCGCGTCGCCAGATCCGGATCGTCGAGGTGGAGACGCAGTCGCCGTCACCGTTCGCCGGCGCCCTGCTGTTCAACTACGTCGGCGAGTTCATGTACGAGGGCGACAGCCCGCTCGCCGAACGCCGGGCCGCTGCGCTGTCCCTGGACTCGACGCTGCTGGCGGAACTGCTCGGCCGGGTGGAACTGCGCGAACTGCTCGACGCCGACGTCATCGCCCGCGCCGAACTCGAACTCCAGCGACTGCTCCCCGACCGCAAGGCGAAGGACCTCGAGGGCGTCGCCGACCTGCTGCGTCTCCTGGGGCCGCTGACCTCCGACGAGGTCGCCGCACGGTCGACCGCCGATCCGGCCCCCTGGCTCGACGAACTCGTGCGTGCGAAGCGGGCGCTCAGCGTGTCCTTCGCCGGTCGCGAATGGTGGACGGCCATCGAGGATGCGGCACGTCTGCGCGACGGGCTCGGGGTGCCGCTGCCCATCGGGGTTCCCGCCGCGTTCATCGAACCCGTCGACGATCCGCTCGCCGATCTGATCAGCCGGTACGCCCGCACCCACGGCCCGTTCACGATCACCGACGCCGCGGCCCGTTTCGGTCTCGGTTCGGCGGTGGCCCGCGACGTCCTGCAGCGGCTCGCACAGGGCAAGCGGGTGGTCGAGGGCGAGTTCCGCCCCGGCGCGACGGGCAGCGAATGGTGCGATGCCGAGGTCCTGCGACGTCTGCGCAGGCGCTCGCTGGCTGCGGCGCGTCAGGAGGTCGAGCCGGTCAGCACGGCGACGCTCGGCCGCTTCCTCCCGGCCTGGCAGCACGTCGGGGGCACACTGCGCGGTATCGACGGCGTCGCGACCGTCGTGGAACAGCTTGCCGGCGTTCCGGTTCCCGCGTCGGCACTCGAATCACTGATCCTGCCGTCGCGGGTGGCCGACTACTCCCCCGCCATGCTCGACGAACTCACGTCCACCGGTGAGGTGTTGTGGTCGGGGGCGGGCAGCATCTCCGGGAAGGACGGGTGGGTGTGCCTCCACCCCGCCGACACCGCACCGCTCACGCTGACCACGCCCGCGGAATCGGACCTGTCCGACGTGCAGCGCCGGGTGCTCGACACGCTGTCCGGCGGCGGCGCGTTCTTCTTCCGGCAACTTGCGGACACCCTCGAGATGTCCGACGACAGCACGCTGGCCACCGCTTTGTGGGATCTGGTGTGGCTGGGCCACATCGGCAACGACACCCTCGCTCCGGTGCGCGCCCTGCTGTCGGACACGTCCAGGACCACCACGAGCCACCGGTCGCCACGACGTCCCCCGCGCGCCCGGGCGTATCGCAGTCTGACGGTCCCGGTGCGCACCGCACCGCCCACGGCCGGGGGACGGTGGTCGATTCTCCCCGCCGCCGAATCCGATGCCACGCTGCGGGCCAGCGCCACCGCCGAACTGCTGCTGGAGCGGTACGGGGTGGTGACCCGCGGGTCCGTGATGACCGAGAACGTTCCGGGCGGCTTCGCGCTGATGTACAAGGTGCTGGGCACGTTCGAGGACAACGGCCGCTGCCGGCGGGGACACTTCGTCGAGTCGCTCGGCGGTGCCCAGTTCTCCACTCCCCCCGTGGTGGACCGGCTCCGGAGCTACGGCGATTCGCTCGAGGGCAGGCACACCACACTGCCTGCCGTGACGCTCGCCGCCAGCGATCCCGCCAACCCGTACGGTGCGGCCCTGCCGTGGCCGCGGCGCGGCGACGACGCGCCCGCGCACCGGCCCGGACGCAAGGCCGGCGGACTGGTGGTGCTGGTGGAGGGCGAGCTGACCCTGTTCGTCGAACGCGGCGGACGCACCGTCCTCACGTTCACCGACGACCCGGGTGTGCTCCGCACCGCGGCCGTCACGCTCGCCGGGGTCGTCAAGCGCGGTGGGATCGACAGGATCGTGGTCGAGAAGGTGGACGGCGACACCATCCACGGCAGCGACTTCGCACCGATCCTGACCGAGGCCGGGTTCTCGCCCACTCCACGCGGTTTCCGGTTGCGAGCCTGACATGCCCGAAGGCGACACCGTCTGGCGCACCGCCAACTCGCTGCGCGACGCCCTCGAAGGCAAGGTGCTGACCCGGTGCGACGTGCGGGTCCCGCGGTACGCCACCGTCGACCTGTCCGGCCAGCTCGTCGACGAGGTGGTCAGCCGGGGAAAGCACCTCCTCATCCGGGTCGGCGACCACTCCATCCACACGCACCTGAAGATGGAGGGTGCGTGGCACATCTACGCGCCGGACTCGAGGTGGCGGCGTCCGGCGCACCAGGCGCGCATCGTGCTGGCCACCGAGGACCGGGTGGCGGTCGGGTTCTCGCTGGGCATCACCGAGATCCTCCAGCGTGACGACGAGGAGTTCGCGGTCGGCCACCTCGGCCCCGACCTGCTGGGGCCGGACTGGGATGCAGGCACGGCGGTCCGCAATCTGCGGGCGGCCGGCGAGCAGCCCATCGGTCTCGCCCTCACCGATCAACGCAATCTGGCCGGTCTCGGCAACGTGTACCGCAACGAAGTCTGCTTCCTCCGCGGCGTCCACCCGTACACTCCGGCGGCCGAGGTGACCGACCTGCCCGCAATGGTCACGCTCGCGCATCGCATGATTCACGCCGACAAGAACAACTCGATCCGTCACCGGCCGTGGGTGTACGGGCGGGCCGGACAACGGTGCCGCCGCTGCGGGACGGTGATCGAAGGCCACGACCTCGGCCGCCAGGAGATCTTCTTCTGCACGTACTGCCAACCGCCAAAAGTGGTTTAGCGGAGGACCGTCGTCGGCGGCCCGAGCGGCGGGGGTCGGCGCGTGCGCCTGCGGCCGAGCAGCCAGGCGGCACCGTCCGRCACCCACAGCACCGCGGCTGTGCCGATCGTCAGCAGATACGTGGGCGCGATCAGGGGCAGCAGGATGCAGCCCAGCAGGGCGACGGGAAAGTCTCTGCGCCACAACAGCGATAGCAGCACCGGCACCGCGAGCAGGAGGGCGGCCAGGCCTAAATGCGAGGTCGCCACGGCCCACGGCACGCCCACCACCCAGCACAGCATCCCGAGCACCTGGTGGGTGATCAGCAGGAACCGGACGACGTCGGTGAACGTCCAGAACCGGCCGACCTCGACGCCGACCCAGAAGATGCGGCTGCGGAACGGTCCGACGCCTTCGTCGAGCAGGGCGAGCCGGAACAGTTCGTCCGCGTGGCGTCGCAGCGTGTTTCCCTCCTGCCCCAGCGCGCTCGCACGTTTGCAGAGGTCGTCGTGCATGATCGCGGGAAGCAGTTGCCGGCCGTACGGCGTGAGCAGACCCTGCAGCGGCGCGGGGATCGACGCGAGATCCGTGCGGAGCAGGCACGGCATCGGGGCGCAGCCGGGCACCGTCACCACCGTGTCGCCGTGGACGTAGACGAATTCGCCGACGAGTTGGAAGAACTTGCGGTCGAGTACCCGGAGTTCGGGTTGCGGGCGAGTCGGATCGTCCACGGACACCTGGAACGGCATGCGCACCTCACTCGTGGCCGGCCTTGTTTGCCTCCACCACCAGAGTGACGCAATGCGCGACGAATTGCTCGCGCGACGCGGCAACAGTTCCGTCGAGATATCCGATGAACAGGGTCGTGAGGGCGCCCACCACTCCGACGGCGACGAGTTGCTTCGTCACCTCGTCGTCGACGGCGGAGAGCTGGTCGTGCACGAGTCCGACGAAGCCGGGCATCAGGTCGATGCCCCGCCTGCTCAGCGCGGGTTCGGACAAGGGCGCCAGCAGCAGGACGCGGCCCATGGCGGGATCGTCGACCATCAGCTTCACGAACGCGTCCACGGCCGCCTCGGCGCGCTCGCGTGCGGTCTCGGTGGACGCCACCGCCGCCACGAGCGCGGCCTGCGCCTCGTCTCCCACCGCGGTGTAGACCGCGCGCACGAATTCGTCCCGGTCCCGGAACGACTCGTAGAAGTACCGTTCGGTCAGCGATGCCGCACGGCAGACGGCGCGCACGTTCACGGCGGGCCCGTCCGCCGCACCGAGCAGGGCGACGCCCGCCCGCAGCAGCGAATTCCGACGTGCTTCCCGCCGGTCCTCCAGCGTCACTCTTCTCGCCCCAATCCTTGACTACACGTGTTGTCAGATCCTAGTCTGACAACGTGCGTAGTCACTTGAACGCGGACGGTACGCCCGTCCCGGCCTCCGCTCCCGTTCCCCTCGGCCCCGATTCGCTGACCTGGAAGTATTTCGGCGACTGGCGCGGAATGCTGCAGGGCGTGTGGGCCGGGTCGATGCAGAACATGCACCCCGGTCTCGGCGCCGGCGTCGAGGAACACTCCCGCTTCTTCGACGAGCGGTGGGAGCGGCTCTACCGGTCGCTGTACCCGATCGGCGGCGTCGTCTTCGACGGCGACCGCGCCCAGCAGACCGCGGAGCAGGTCCGGGGATACCACGACAACATCAAGGGAATCGACAAACACGGCCGCAGGTACCACGCCCTCGACCCCGACACGTTCTACTGGGCGCACGCCACGTTCTTCATGGGCACCATCCTCACCGGCGACAATTTCATGGGTGGCCTCACCGAAGACCAGAAGCGCCGCCTCTTCACCGAGCACATTCAGTGGTACCGCCTGTACGGGATGAGCATGCGCCCCGTCCCGGAGACGTGGGAGGCGTTTTGTGAGTACTGGGATCACATGTGCCGCAACGTGCTCGAGGACAACAAGGCCACCCGCGACGTCCTCGACCTGTCCGGGCTCGGCGCTCCCCCGTTCCTGTCGTGGCTGCCCGGCCCGGTGTGGGCGATCCTCCGCATCCCGGTGGCGAAAGGCTTCGTGTGGCTGACGGTCGGCATGTACGACCCATCGGTCCGCGACCTCCTCGGCTACCGCTGGACCACACGCGACGAGCGCCTGCACACTCTCGTCGGCCGCGCCGTGAGCGCCGTCTTCCGCCTCGTCCCCTGGCGGTACCGGTACCACCCGCGTGCCCGCGCCGGCTGGGACCGCGAGACCGGACGCGCCCCCACGCACGCGCCGCTCGTCCACACCCCGCGGCGCAATCTTCCCCCGGTCGACCGGCGCGACGACCCCCAGCACTACAGCCCGAAAGACTGAGTTCCCAGCGAGCTCACAGACAACGCCCACACTGCTCACGGGTTCCGGGACGACGCTGAATCACATGGAATTCATCGCTGTTTCAGCCCTCGTCGTCATGGCGCTCTCCGGGGTCGTCGCCGCACACGCACCGAAATCGCTCGTCCACACTCGCTGACCGCGTGCGCGTGGAATGCTCGGGGCCATGGAGTGGGACCTTCCGAAGCTCTTCAACCGCCCCGCGCAGCTAACCGACGCCCCGATCGACACCGAGCGTGTCGCCCGGCGCATCAGCGCCTACATCTACGGCAACATCCTCGTCCTCGCGGCGCTGATCCCCGTCACCAAGGCGCAGGAAACCGTCGGCATCGCGATCGTCGTCGGAGCCGCTCTGTCCACCTTCCTCGCGCACATATTCGCCGAGTCCGTCGGCCAGACACTGCGTCTCGACCGCACCCTCACCCGAGCCGAACGCAGCGGCGAACTCCGCGACAGCCTGCCCATCCTCACGTCGGCCGTCGTCCCCAGCATCATCCTGTGCACCGCGCTGATCGGCTGGCTCGAGCCGAGGACGGCGCAGTTGATCGCCGAGCTGGTGATGATCACCCGGATCGCGTCGATCAGTTACGTGATCAGCCATCTCCGCCGCGAGAAGGTCACGTCCGGCACCCACTGGGCGGCGATCGGCCTCGCCGCCGTCGCAGCGGCCGTCGTGGTGATCAAGGTATTTCTGACACACTGACCGGCGGTTCGAGCAGTTCGACCCGCGATTCCGGTGCTGCCGCCCGCAACGCGTCGGCGGACAGGTCGTCCGGCTGCGCCTGCGACTGCACCTCCGCCTCCACCCGCGCCTGGTACGTCTTCACCTCGCGGTCGATGTCGTCCGCGTCCCAGCCGAGGACCRGAGCCACCAGTTGCGCCACCTGCTCGGCGCAGTTCACACCCCGATGCGAGTACTCGATCGCGATGCGGGTGCGCCGGGCGAGGATGTCGTCGAGATGCAGCGCACCCTCCGCCGCCGCCGCGTACACGACCTCGACCTGCAGGTAGGCGGGCGCGTCGGTGAGGGGCTGGAGAAGTTCCGGCTTCTCGGACGCCAGGTCGAGCACCTCGCCGATCAGCGAGCCGTAACGGTCCAGCAGGTGCTTCACCCGATACGGGTGCAGCCCGTACAGCTGGCCGAGGTGCACGGTCTGGTTGACCAGCGCGAAGTACCCGTCCGCACCCACGAGCGGCACCTTCTCGGTGATGGACGGCGCCATCCGCGCCGGAATGTCCTCGGCCGCGAGATCCACGGCGTCCTCGGCCATCACACGGTAGGTGGTGTACTTGCCGCCCGCGATGGCGACGAGGCCCGGTGCCACGCGCGCGACGGCGTGCTCGCGCGACAGCTTCGACGTCTCGTCGCTCTCCCCGGCGAGCAGCGGACGCAGACCGGCATAGACACCGTCGATGTCGTCGTGGGTCAGCGACGTCACCAGCACCTTGTTGACGTGACCGAGGATGTAGTCGATGTCGGCCTTGGTGGCCGCCGGATGCGCGAGGTCGAGGTTCCAGTCCGTGTCGGTGGTGCCGATGATCCAGTGACTGCCCCACGGGATGACGAACAGCACCGACTTCTCGGTGCGGAGGATGATCGCGGCGTCGCTGACGATCCGGTCGCGGGGCACCACGATGTGGACGCCCTTGGACGCGCGGACGCGGAACCGGCCGCGTTGCCGCGACAGCGCCTGGATCTCGTCGGTCCACACCCCGGTCGCGTTGATGACGACGTGCGCCTTCACGTCGGCGGTGCGCCCGTCCTCGCAGTCCCGGATGCGCACCCCGGACACCCGGTCCGCCTCCCGCAGGAAACCGACCACCTGCGTCGACGTCCGCACGACCGCACCGTAGTGGGCGGCGGTGCGGGCGACGGTCATGGTGTGCCGGGCGTCGTCGACGACGGTGTCGTAGTACTGGATGCCGCCGGACAGCGAGTTGCGCTTGAGCCCGGGCGCCATCCGCAGCGCACCCGCGCGGGTCAGATGCTTCTGCGGTGGAACCGATTTGGCGCCGCCCATCCGGTCGTAGAGGAAGATGCCTGCCGCCATGTAGGGCCGCTCCCACAGCCTGTGGGTGATCGGGAACAGGAACTTGAGCGGCTTCACCAGGTGCGGCGCGAGGGTGGTCAGCGACAGCTCACGCTCCCGGAGCGCCTCCCGGACCAGTCCGAACTCGAGCTGCTCGAGATAGCGCAGCCCGCCGTGGAACATCTTCGACGAGCGACTCGACGTTCCGGACGCGTAGTCGCGCGCCTCCACCAACGCCACCTTCAGCCCGCGGGTGGCCGCGTCCAGGGCCGCACCGGCACCGACCACACCACCGCCGATCACGACGACGTCGAACTGTTCGGTCTGCAGCTCGTCCCAGGCGGCATCGCGCTGCCGGGGACCGAGGAACTGCACACCAGGCTGACTACTCAACTCGGGCTCCTGTGAGATGACGACGGATTCATGCCCAGGCTAGTAGCTTCATGCGTGTGATTCAGTACATCGCCGCGATAGACCAGGGCACCACCTCCAGCCGCTGCATGATCTTCGATCACGACGGCGCCGTGGTGAGCGTCGCCCAGAAGGAACACGAGCAGTTCTTTCCGCGCGCAGGCTGGGTGGAGCACGACCCGCAGCAGCTGTGGATCAACACCCGCGAGGTGGTGGCGTCCGCGCTCGCGAAGGCCGACCTCACCAAACGCGACATCGCCGCGATCGGCATCACCAATCAGCGCGAGACGGCGGTCGTGTGGGACCGGAACACCGGAGAACCCGTGTACAACGCCATCGTCTGGCAGGACACGCGCACCGACGAGCTGTGCACGCAGCTCGGCGGCGACGAGGGCCCGGGCCGCTACCAGAAGCGCACCGGTCTACCGCTGTCCACGTATTTCTCGGGGCCGAAGGTCCGCTGGATTCTCGACAACGTCGACGGCGCCCGCGAGAGGGCGGAGGCGGGTGAGCTCTGCTTCGGCACGATCGACAGCTGGATTCTGTGGCACATCACCGAGGGCACCCACGTGACGGATGTCACCAACGCGTCCCGCACTCTGTTGATGAATCTCGAGACCCTCGACTGGGATCCGGAGATCTGCGCCGATTTCGGCATCCCGATGTCGATGCTGCCGGAGATCCGCAGCTCGTCAGAGATCTACGGCGTCGGACGCGAACGGGGAACGCTGCCGGGAGTGCCCGTCGCGGGGATCCTCGGCGATCAGCAGGCCGCGACGTTCGGGCAGGCCTGCCTGTCCGAAGGCGAAGCGAAGAACACGTACGGGACCGGGAACTTCCTGCTGCTCAACACGGGAACCACACCCGTGCACAGCAAGCACGGCCTTCTCACCACCGTCTGCTACAAGATCGGCGACGCACCTGCCGTCTACGCGCTCGAGGGGTCCGTGGCCGTCACCGGTTCGCTGGTGCAGTGGCTGCGCGACAACCTGGGAATCATCAGTTCGGCCAAGGACATCGAGGATCTGGCGAAGTCCGTCGACGACAACGGCGGCGCCTACTTCGTGCCCGCGTTCTCCGGGTTGTTCGCCCCCCGCTGGCGGCCCGACGCCCGCGGGGCGATCGTCGGGCTCACCCGGTTCGTGAACAAGGGCCACCTCGCCAGGGCCGCCCTCGAGGCCACCGCGTATCAGACCCGTGAGGTGATCGAGGCAATGCGCGCCGATTCGGGCGTCGAACTCGCCTCGCTCAAGGTGGATGGCGGCATGGTCGTCAACGAGACGCTCATGCAGTTCCAGTCCGACATCCTCGCGGTGCCCGTCATCCGGCCCGTCGTCAACGAGACGACGGCGCTGGGCGCCGCGTACGCCGCGGGCCTGGCCGTCGGCTTCTGGGAGAGCGAGGACGACATCCGCGCGAACTGGGCCGTCGACAAGACCTGGGAGCCCGGGATGGACGAGGCCGAGTGCACCCGGCTGTACGCCGAGTGGAACAAGGCGGTCGAGCGGACCTACGACTGGGCGTGATCGGCGTACGCGTCGCCGAGCCTCGCCGCCGCACCCGTCAGCACGTCTTCCGAACAGGTCGCGAAGCACAGCCGCAGAGCGCTCCGGTGCTCCGCGGCGACGCCGAACGCCGATCCGGGGACGAAGGCCACGCCGTGCTCGACGGCGGTCTGCAGCAGCGCCGCCGTGTCGACGTCGGCGCTTGTGAACTCGGTCCAGCAGAACATTCCGCCCACGGCCGAGGATACGCCGGCGCGGTCGCCGAACGTCGAGGCGACACCGTCGGCGAGTGCCCGGGCCCGGGATCCGTAGCGGGCGCGCAGCATCTCCAGGTGCAGGTCCAGCCACGACTCGTCCGACAGCAGTCCGGCGGCGATCTGGTGGGTCAGTGACGAACCGCAGAGGTCCGCACCCTGCTTGAGCAGTTCGACGGCCTCGCACACCCGCCGGTCGCCGTGCAGCCATCCGACCCGCAGCGCGGGTGCCAGGATCTTCGAGGCGCTCGACAACCGGATCACCCGGTCCGACAGCGCCGCGACGGGCGCGGGCGGCGGCCCGTCGAAGAAGAGTTCGCCGTACGGGTCGTCCTCGATCACCCAGAAGCCGAAGCGATCGGCCAGTGCGGCGAGGTGTTCCCGGCGACCGGCCGCCAGGACGACGCCGCGCGGGTTGTGGAAATTGCTCACCGTGTGGACGACCGTGGGCCGCAGTCCGGTCTCGAGCATGCCCTGCAGGGCGGCGGTGTCGATGCCGTCGGCGTCGAGTGGGACGGACCGGACGTCGGCCTCCGCGGCACGGAACACCTGCAGCGCTCCGGTGTATGCGGGTTCCTCGACGATCACGACGTCGCCGGGGTCGAGCAGCACCTGTGCGAGCAGGCTCAGCGCCTGCTGCGAGCCGTGCGTGACGACGACGTCTGCGGCGTCGAGCGGCCGGCCGATCTTCGCGCCCTCGCGGGCGGCGAGCACGTCGCGGAGCTTGCGCAGCCCGGTGGTCTCGCCGTACTGGACGGACGCCGGATCCGCGAGCGCGAGTTCGGCTTCCTTCCGGATCCGTTCCCGCGGAATGAATTCGGGATCCGGCAGCCCGCCCGCGAGACTGACCACGTCGGGCCGGGCGGTGAGGGTGAGAAGGTCACGGATGGCGGAGCTGTGCAGCCCCTCCATGCGGCGGGCAAGTGATTGCGGCATGTCGACTCCCAGGAGGCACGTCAAAGCGGAGATCAGGTGAGGAACACCCTGTCCGTCCTGGGTCTGCGGGGCGGGAGAGCGCCGAGGCACGGCCGATGATTTCGGACCGTGCCTCGACTATCTCACCGCGGGAGCCACTATGTGAAATGCGATTCTCACATTTCGGGATCAGTCCAGGTCGTCGTGCCGCATCAGCTGGCGAGCCGCCTCGGTGATCGACCCCGTCAGCGACGGGTACACCGAGAACGTCGCGGCGAGATCATTGACGGTGAGGTTGTTCTGGACGGCGATCGCGATGGGCAGGATCAGCTCCGACCCGTTGGGGGCCACCACCACGCCGCCGATCACCACACCGGTGGCCGGACGGCAGAAGATCTTCACGAAACCGCGGCGCAGCCCGGACATCTTCGCGCGCGGGTTGGTGTTGAGCGGGAGCATGACGGTGCGGGCCGGGACCTCGCCGTCGTCGATCGCGGCCTGGCTGACGCCGACGGTGGCGATCTCGGGGCGGGTGAACACGGCCGACGCCACCGTCTTCAGCTTGATGGGGCTGACGCCCTCACCGAGCGCGTGGTACATCGCGATGCGGCCCTGCATGGCGGCGACCGACGCCAGCGGCAGCAGGCCGGTGCAGTCACCCGCGGCGTAGATCCCGGACACCGGCGTCCGCGACACCCGGTCCACGCGCAGGTATCCGCCCTTGTCGAGCTCGATGCCGACCTTCTCCAGCCCGAGGCCCTGCGTGTTGGGCACCGAACCGACGGTCATCAGGGCGTGGCTGCCCTCGACGGTGCGGCCGTCCGCGAGGACGACGACGATGCCGTCCTCGGTGCGCTTGACGGCGTCGGCCCTGGCGTGCTTGACGAGGGTGACGCCGCGTTCGGCGAGGACGTCCTCGAGAACGAGGGCGGCGTCGGCGTCCTCACCGGGCAGGACGCGGTCGCGGCTGGACACCAGGGTGACCTTGACACCCATCTCGGTGTAGGCGGACACGAACTCGGCACCGGTCACACCGGAACCGACGACGACGAGGTGCGTGGGCAGCTCGTCGAGGTCGTAGAGGTCGCGCCACGTCAGGATCCGCTCGCCGTCCGGCTCCGCCCCGGGGATCACCCGGGGGCTCGCGCCTGTGGCAATGAGGACGACGTCGGCGTCGAGCGTCTTCTTCTCGCCGTTCTCAAGGGTCGCACACACCTGATGCGACGCCATGCCGAGCCGCTGGTCGGTGAGCTCGGCGGTGCCCGACAGCAGTTCGACACCCACGGTCTGCAGCCGCGTGCGGATGTCGGAGGACTGCGCCTGGGCGAGGCTCTTCACACGGGCGTGGATCTTCGGCAGGGCGACCGTGGCCTGCTCGGGATCGAGCGCAATCCCCAGGTCGGTGGCGCGCCGCATGTCGGTGCGCACTCCGGTGGAGGCGATGAAGGTCTTGGACGGCACGCAGTCGAACAGAACGCAGGCGCCGCCCACCCCGTCCGAATCGATCAAGGAGACGGAGGCGCCGTGCTGTGCGGCCACCAACGCTGCCTCGTATCCGGCAGGCCCGCCACCAATGATCACGATTCGGGTCATCTGTCCTCCAATTCACCTGTCGACCGGGGTCTCCGGCCAGCTTTTCCTACGATCGCAGCGCGTCGTGTCGTGCACTGCATGCAACAGATTACTAGCCACCGTTTAGGCTTGCCGCCGTGTCGATCTATGCCGCCTACGGGTCCAACATGCATCCCGAGCAGATGTTGCAGCGCTGCCCTCATTCGCCGATGGCGGGGACGGGCTGGCTGCACGGCTGGCGACTGACGTTCAGTGGCGGGGACATCGGCTGGGAGGGCGCACTCGCCACCGTGGTCGAGGACCCCGATTCCAAGGTGTTCGTCGTGCTGTACGACGTCCCCGAGGAGGACGAGGTCAGCCTCGACCGATGGGAGGGCTCCGAACTCGGCATCCACCGCAAGATCCGCGTCCGCGTGGACACCGTCGGCGAACCGGAACTCGCCTGGTTGTACGTGCTCGACGCGTACGAGGGCGGCCTGCCGTCGGCCCGCTACCTCGGGGTGATGGCCGACGCCGCGGAGATCGCCGGKGCCCCCGCCGACTACGTGCGCGACCTGCGTACCCGCAACAGCCGCAACGTCGGACCGGGCACCGAATAGCACCGCCTGTCAGAACCGCCTGGTGCTGCGCCTCAGCCCAGCACCAGGCTCGACAGCACCCGCACCC
The DNA here is from genome assembly GCF_056402215.1 of Rhodococcus sp. P4_B6. Taxonomy (NCBI): domain Bacteria; kingdom Bacillati; phylum Actinomycetota; class Actinomycetes; order Mycobacteriales; family Nocardiaceae; genus Rhodococcus; species Rhodococcus sp. P4_B6. The sequence continues at coordinate 17,797 of NZ_JBFUHV010000140.1, forward strand.
CGACGCCGAGCGCCCGCTCGTCCAGATCGAACGTGGGCTGGTGGATGTCGAGTTGCTCGCCGACGCCCGACCAGACGCCGAGCCGGGCCATCGCGCCGGGCACCTCTTCGAGATACCAGGAGAAGTCCTCGCCGCCGCCCGACTGCGGCGTGTCGGCGAGGGCGTCCGGGCCGACGGTGCGGATCGCGTCCTCGAACATGCGCGTCGACACCTCGTCGTTGACGACGGGCGGGACGCCGCGGCGGTAGTTCAGCTGATACCGCACCCCGGTGGGCGCCAGGAGTCCGTGGACGATCTCCCGGACCAGCGGCTCGAGCATCTCCCACGTCTCGTGATCGCCGGTCCGCACGGTGCCGGTCATCATGCCGGTCTGCGGGATGGCGTTCGGGGCCCGGCCGGCGCTCACGGCGCCCCACACCATGACGGTGCCGGTCCGCGGGTCGATCCGCCTGCTGAGCATGCCCGGCAGTCCGGTGACGACGGTTCCCAGTGCGAACACGAGGTCGGTGGTCAGGTGCGGACGCGACGTGTGGCCGCCCGGCGAGTCGAGCACGACCTCGATCGTGTCGGCCGCGGACGTGATCGCGCCGAGTCGCACCCCGACCCGCCCGGCCGCGAGCCGCGGATCGCAGTGGAGGGCGAAGATCCGCGACACACCCTCGAGCCGTCCGGCCGCGACGACCTCCAGCGCACCGCCCGGCATGACCTCCTCGGCCGGCTGGAAGATGAGCCGGACACCCACCGGCAGGTCGGGGATCTCGCTGAGGGCGAGACCGGTTCCCAGCAGGATGGTGGTGTGCGCGTCGTGCCCGCACGCGTGCGACACGCCCGGCACCGTCGACGAGTACGTGGCACCGGTGAGTTCCTGGAGCGGGAGCGCGTCCATATCGGCGCGCAACGCGATGCGGGGACCGTCCGACGGCCCGAGATCGCACGTGAGCCCCGTTCCCCCGGGCAGCAGTTCGGGTGACAGTCCCGCCGCGGCCAGGCGGGTCGCCACGAATTCCGTCGTCGCGTACTCGTGTCGCGCGAGTTCGGGATTGGCGTGGATGTGCCGCCGCCACTGGGACAGTTCGTCGGTGTGAGCGAGAATCCATTTGTCGACTGCCGCGTTCACCGGCGATCAACTCCTTCCAACAGCCGCACCCGCTGTTCGTCGTCCGTCGCAGCGCGAACCGCCGTGCGAGCCAGGGCAATCGCTCCGTCGATCACGGCCAGGTCGGCGGATTCGGTGATGCACGCCGCCGCGAACTGCGGCTGATGCGTCACCGCACCTCCCGAGTCGAGGCCGATGATCGGGTGAATTCCGGGCAGGACGTTGGTGACGTTGCCCATGTCGGTGCTGCCCAGCGGGCGGACACCTTCCCATTCGAGCGGCAACGGCGTCCGTCCCATGTCGAGGATCTGCTCCCGGTACGTCGCCACCAGCCAGGGGTCCGGTGTCAGTTCCGTGTACGTGGGCGACACCGTGCGGATCTCGTGGGTACACCCGGTGGCGAGTGCCCCGGCCGCGAAGCACGCTTCCGCGCGGGCCGTCAGCTCGGACAGCGCCCACGCCGTCTCGGCGCGCAGGTAGTACAGCATTTCGGAGCGGGCGGGAACGATGTTGGGCGCGGTGCCGCCGTCGGAGACGATGCCGTGGATCTGCTGTCCCGGCGAGAGATGTTGGCGCAGCAGGCCGATACCGACCTGGGCGACGGTCGCGGCGTCGGCGGCGTTGCGCCCGAACTCCGGCGCCGCCGAGGCGTGCGCTTCGCGGCCGTTGAACGTGACCGCGATGTCGGCCAGCGCGAGCGACGTCGCTCCTGTGATGTCGATCGGACCCGGATGCACCATCAGTGCGGCCGCGACCCCGTCGAAGACACCCTTCTCGAGCATGGCGATCTTCCCGCCGCCGCTCTCCTCCGCGGGCGTCCCGATGACCCGCACCGTGATCCCGAGCCGTTCGGCCACCGTGGCGAGCGCGACTCCGGCGCCGACCGCGGACGCCGCGATGATGTTGTGCCCGCACGCGTGCCCGATCTCCGGCAGCGCGTCGTATTCGGCGCAGATGCCGATGACGAGGTCGCCGCTGCCGAATGTGGCGTCGAACGCCGTCGGCAGGTCCGCGATGCCCGTGCGCACGTCGAACCCGCTGCGTTTGAGCAGTTCGGTGATCTTCGCGACGCTCCGGAACTCCTCGAACGCGAGTTCCGGTTCGCTGTGGATCGAATGGGACAGCGCGATCAGATCGGTCTCGATTGACCTGACCGCCGCCTCGACATCCGCATTCACGTGCTCATTCTCTCACCCGAAGCTGAAGTTGCTCTTGTCCGTCGCCGTGGCGAGCGCGGCGAGGGCGTCGTGATGGATTCCGCGCTTGATCCCGGCCAGGTTGGCGCCGCGGGTCGCGGTGAGCGCGGCGGCCCGTGTCACAGCGGCGGAGAGGACGGCGTCCCCCTCCTCGATCTGGTCGACGATGCCCGCGGCGAGCGCGTCGGAACCGCCGTAGCGGCGACCGGTCGTCATCGCCTCGACCGCGGTCTGCTTGGGCAGGCGCGTGTTCAGGAGCGCAGACATCCCGACGGTGAACGGCATGTTCAGCGACACCTCGGGAAGGCAGTAGAAGCCGCGGTCGGCGCGCATCGCCCGGAAGTCGTGCGACGTGGCGAGCATTGCGCCGGCACCGAAAGCGTGCCCCTGGACGGCGGCGACGGTGGCCATCGGGAACGCGAGCAGGCGGCTGTAGATCGTGTGCACGCGGTCGAGGTAGTCCGGGAGCTTGTCCGTGTTGGTAAAGATCCACGTGGTGTCCAGACCGTTCGTGAAGAATTTGCCCGTCGCGGTCGTCACCAGCGCTGCGGGACCCTCGTGGGCTTCGACCTCGTCGAGCGCGGMGTGGGTGGCGTCGATCCAATCCGGGTGGAAGCGGTTCTCGTTGTCCGTCTCGCCCTCGGTACCGAGGTACAGGATGAATACGTCGCCGTCGCGATCGAGATAGGGCATGAGTGGAAGACTATCGCCTCATGGGAACGCCAGACGCCGCGGCCGCCGCGCTCGCCGCGCACACGAACTGCGCCGAACACTCGATCGCCGTCGTCCTCGGATCGGGGTGGAATGCCGCCGCCGACCGGTTCGGCGAATCACTCTGCACCGTCCCGATGGCCGACCTCCCGGGGTTCACCCCGCCGTCCGCCGCGGGACACGCCGGAACGATCCGCTCCGTGGAGGTGGGCGGCAAACGGATCCTCGTCCTGCTCGGCCGCACCCACGCCTACGAGGGCCATCCGCTGTCGTCCGTCGTCCACCCGGTGCGCACGGCCATCGCCGCCGGGGCGTCGACCGTCATCCTGACGAACGCCGCAGGCGGGATCCGCGAGGACTTCACCGTCGGACAGCCGGTGCTGATCAGCGATCACCTCAACCTCACGGCCCGGTCACCACTCGTGGGCGCCGAGTTCGTGGACCTCGTCGACGCGTACGACCCCGAACTGCGGGCCCTCGCCCGCGACATCGACGGTTCGCTCAGCGAAGGCGTCTACGCCGGTCTGCCGGGCCCGCACTACGAGACCCCGGCCGAGATCCGCATGCTGCGGACGATCGGCGCCGACCTCGTCGGCATGTCCACGGTCCACGAGACGATCGCAGCGCGGGCGCTCGGCGCCCGGGTCCTCGGGATCTCGATGGTGACGAACCTCGCGGCGGGCATCACCGGCGAGCACCTGAACCACGAGGAGGTCCTCGCCGCCGGCCGGGCGTCCGCCGATCGCATGGGCGGGCTCCTGCGAGAACTGGTGGAGCGCTTGTGAACGATCCGATCGCGGACTGGATCGACGCCGACCCCGACCCCGGCACGCGGGCGGAACTCGCGAACCTGTCCGCCGACGAGCTCGCCGACCGCTTCGCCGCGCCGCTGAGTTTCGGGACCGCAGGACTGCGCGGGCCGGTGCGGGCGGGCCCGAACGGCATGAACCTCGCCGTCGTGATTCGCACGACCGCCGGGCTGGGCGCATGGCTGAAAGATCGCTGCCTGGGCGGCTCCACCGTCGTCGTCGGGCGCGACGCGCGGCACGGATCGGAGAAGTTCGCCGTCGCCGCCGCGGAAGTGCTGGCGGGCGCGGGATTCTCGGTCGTCCTCCTCCCCCGGCCCCTGCCCACCCCGATCGTCGCGTTTGCGGTCCGCCGCCTCCGGGCCGCCGCCGGCGTGCAGATCACCGCCTCCCACAATCCCGCCGCCGACAACGGGTACAAGGTCTACCTCGACGGCGGCGCCCAGTTGATCTCGCCGTCCGACCGGGAGATCGAGGCGGCGATCACAAGGATCGGGCGGGCGGATCTCGTTCCCCGGATCCCGGTGACCCCGGCGTCCGAGGAACTCCTCGACCGTTACGTCGACCGGGTCGCGTCCCTGCCGAGGGGCGGGTCGCGATCCGTGCGGATCGCGCTCACCGCCATGCACGGCGTCGGCGGCGAGACCGCGCTCGCCGCACTGAAATCCGCCGGGTTCACCGACGTCCACACCGTCGCCGCGCAGTTCGACCCCGACCCGGACTTCCCGACCGTCGAGTTCCCCAATCCCGAGGAGCCGGGCGCTTCGGACGCCGTACTCGCGCTCGCCGCAGACGTCGACGCCGACCTCGCGCTGGCCCTCGACCCCGACGCGGACCGATGCGCGGTCGGTGTACGCGGGCCGGACGGCTGGCGGATGCTCCGCGGAGACGAGACGGGGGTCCTGCTCGGCGACCACGTCCTCGCATCCGCCCCGGCGGATTCACTCGTCGCGACGACGATCGTCTCGTCGGCACTCCTCGGGAAGCTCGCCGCGGCCCGCGGCGCCCGCTTCGCCCGGACTCTCACCGGCTTCAAGTGGCTCGTCCGGGCGGGCGAGGGTCTCGTGTACGCATACGAGGAGGCGATCGGTCACTGCGTCGACCCGGAGTCGGTGCGCGACAAGGACGGTATCTCCGCGGCGGTGGTGGCCGCCGACCTCGCGGCCACCCTGCGGGCGGACGGGGCGACACTCCTCGACCGGCTGGACGAGTACGCGCTCGAATTCGGGTTGCACGCCGGAGACCAGGTGTCGCGCCGCGTCACCGACCTCGCCGACATCACCGCGATGATGCGCCGGCTGCGGGCGGACCTGCCGGCCGAACTGGCCGGTGAGCCCGTCGAGGCCACCGATCTGGCGGAACTGCGCGGGCAGTCCCGGACCGACGCCGTCGTCCTCGCCGGGTCGACGGTCCGGGTGGTCGTGCGCCCCTCCGGGACCGAACCCAAGCTCAAGTGCTACCTGGAGGTGGTCGTCCCGGTGCCGGATCGGTCGGCGCTACCCACGGCGCGCGAGACGGCCGCGACGCGGTTGAACCTGTTGCGCGAGTTCGCCGAAGCCCTGTAGCCGAGGCGTCAGCGCGGCCCGAACTGGCGGTCACCGGCGTCGCCGAGGCCGGGCACGATGAACGCGTCCCCGTTCAGTCCCTCGTCGACTGCCGCGGTGACGAGTCGCACGGGATGGCCGGACGCCGTGAGGGCGGCAACCCCTTCGGGCGCCGCGACGACGCACACGGCGGTGACGTCCGTGGCGCCGCGGGCGACGAGCAGGTCGATCGTGTGCACCATCGAACCGCCGGTGGCCAGCATGGGGTCGAGGACGTACACCGGGATGCCGGACAGGTCCGCGGGGAGCGACTCGAGATACGGCACCGGCAGATGCGTATCTTCGTCGCGGGCCATGCCGACGAAACCGACTCGCGCCTGCGGGATCAGGCTGCTGGCCTGCTCGACCATGCCCAGCCCGGCGCGCAGGACAGGAACGAGTAGCGGCGGATGGCTGAGCCGCACCCCGTCGGTGGTCGCGATGGGGGTGACCACGTCGAACGTGTCGACCGGAGCCTCGCGCATCGCCTCGTACACCAGCATGTGCGTCAGCCTTCGCAAGGCGGCACGAAATGTGGCATTGTCGCTGCGCGCATCGCGCATCGTGGTCAGGAGGACTGCTGCGAGCGGGTGGTCGACGACGTGCGTGTTCATGCTCGAAGAATAAGGGGGCGCGCGTCGAGATTTCGCAGGAGCGCAATTCTCGGCGAATCGGGGGGTGGAACCGGATCGGTGTCCCCCCGCGTCCAATATGGTGACCGGTTTGACGTCCTCTCGGCCGTGAACGACCGAGATTCCCCTCGGGACTCACGTCTCGAGGTTCCTGTTTCACCGACAGTCGCCGCCCCACACGTTATGTGCGAGGTGGTCTCACACCATCTCCGCAGGCTGCCACCGCCAGTCCGACGGCCAAAAT